>NZ_JBEYZF010000016.1:0-174243 GCF_040645915.1 Nonomuraea sp. NPDC046570
CGCCGTCATCTGGCACAACTGGAACACCGGCGCACCCGTGAAACGGTCCCTGACCGCCTACGATCACTAACCCGAATTTCACATCAGCGATCTAGGGGGTGGTTCCACCCGGCATCGTTCATGGCCCACAGGCCGGAGGCTCTGAGCGTGTCGTCCTCTCGCACCGCGGTTGCCTCGTCGAGCCAGCCCATGGCGAGCGACCGCTGATGGAACAGTTGGTAGGCGTCGTGCTCAGGATCATGCCAGGGGTGCGGGACCAGCTTGCCGTAGAGGGCAGCGAACATGGTGCCCGCGGTCCGACGGTCCGCGGGCACCATGCCCGGCTGTGCTGTGACGCCGCGCTCCGGCATGCTGGGTTCCCCCTTGTCTCACAGCTGCGACGTCCCTCACATTAGTTCACCAGGCAGTTGACGTTGGCTTGGTTCATCGGCCGCTCAGCGGTGTCGATCTCGCCGATCACGTCGACGTCCACGTGGTTACGCCACGACGTCAGCTGGGTGCCGTCGCAGTCGTGGCGTGCCACCGTACGGTTGCTGCTCCCGCCGCCGGGCTTGAGTTCCTTGACCGGCGAACACGCTTTCTGTCGCCAAGTGTTGTCCGTGTACCACTCATAGAGGCAGTTCTGCACGTTAGCACGGTCGTTGCTGCAGTTCCCCTTGTCCCACCACCCGTGACCGGACACCGCCACCCCGGTGCCGGATCGGTGCGGATTGTCCCTCCCACTGACCGGTGTGCAGCCGATCAGTGCTGTTTCCGAATCCGTTGTCGGGCCCTTGAGTGCGGGAATTACCCGGCCGGCGCACCAGGGTGTCGGAATGCCCCAGGCGCGCCAGCGATACCGGATGACCGGGATCGATGCCGCGTCCAGCAAGACGATTCCGTTGGCGGAGATCTCCCGGCCGTTGTTGAGCAGCCGGGTCCGTGTCTTCTTCCACGACAGGGTGTGTCCAGAAAACCCCGTACAGTCCCGAGACGGGCAAACACCCGCGCGAGTTGCGGCCTGGGGGCCGGTCTCGCGCGGGGAACCATGCGGGCCTGGACTAGGCACAACGTGACAGCACTACAGATCGTCGAGCGTGTTCTCATTCTGTCGGGGGCGCGCTCGACGACGCTGAGTCGCACGCTCTGTCGCCGCACGCTCCCGACGCCCCTGTTCTGCAATCTCCCGCGGACTCGGCACCCGTCGCCTCTCATGCCTGATCGCCAGTCGGATCGCCCAGTAGATGAGGAAGAACACCGCCACCGCGGGAACGACCCACGCCACTAAAACGAATAGGGCCTCAGCCATCCCAATCGCCATCTGAACCTCCGCGCAGGGGAGGACAAGCATGCCTGATCGGTCATTCAGCGTCCATTCCCAGGGCGGACCGAGCATGCTCCAAGAGAGGACGTGAGCCTTCGGCGGGGGCGATCCGGCTGCGGGATGATCGCCAAGGGAGTGCTCGTCACTGAGAGGTTGTAGATGGCCGAGGTGGGGCCTGATCATCCCGTCCAGCATCGACTGGAACGCCGCGGCGTCATGGCGCGGTGGACCCGGACACGGCTCATCACGCGGGCCGCCGCTCGCGCGCACGCCGACGACCCGCGCCGAACTCCGCGAACGGTCTCGACGTAGTACAGATTTCAAGCATCGCATGCTCGGCGCCGCCGTCCGCCACGAAGCGGAGCCCGATGGAATGCGCCCGTTACCATCTCGGTTGAGCTTCATCTTTCCGTTGAATGCATTAAAAGCTTAAGAGCAAGGACAAATGCCCCATGAGACGATGGGCTGCCCTGGCGGTCGCCGTACTGATCGCGTCCGTGCCGGTTGCCGCGAGTCCCGCCGCCGCGCAGGCAGGTGCTCCCGATCCGGCGCGCGCGCTCAAGCGGCAGTTCCGGAACGAGCATGGCGTTCGAATTTCCGAGACCAACCGCTACTTCTTCGGAAAGAAGTCGAAGGTCTCCGGGGGTGGGATCCGAATCATCGGTAACCTCCAGTTCGCCCCATCGGGTCCAGTGGCTGCGGATTTCACCTGGTGGGACCCGTCCAAGAAGTCGGGCCCGTACCGTGTGATCCGCGTCGGCAAGGACGTGTACGACGACAGTGCCATGCATCCCGGGCCGGTTCCGGAAGGCAGGAAGTGGGTCCGGTTCCCGAACAAGCACCGGGGACGCATGGGCCGGGACATGGCCCTGGATGCCAGCCTGCAGCCGATCAACGTGTACGACTCGTCGATGCTGAAGGCCGTGCTGAAGCGCTCGACGAGCAAGCCCGTCTCCGGCGGTTTCCTTTACCGGGGCACCATAAGCCACAAGGAGCTGAGCAAGGTTTCCAAGGGCGCCTTCATGAACTGGACCTCAGGTCAGCCCATCAACGGGAAGATCTCTTGGCAGCTCTGGGTCAACCGTGACGGTCTGCTCAAGCGCCTGATCACCACTGACACTGCGGGAGAGGGAAAGGATCCGCTGGTCAGGCGGAGCGACACGCGCTACACCGACTGGGGATCCCGCCTCGTCATCACCGCCCCGCCCGCCGACGAGGTCATCGATGAAGACGAGCTGTTGGAGTACATCAGCATGCAGAACCAGCCCATTCCAACAGACGCCAAGAACACTTAAGGCGCCCTGGCGGTCACCAGAACAGGCCCCGTGAGCAGCACGACCGGCTCGACCTGACGGTGCCATGGCTCGGCGCAGGCTGGCGGAGGGGTCCGGCCGGCGCAGCCCGTCCGCTCCCAAGCCAGCGAGACGAAACGCTCGACGATTGCAAACCACCGCAGCCAGTACGACAACCAGTGCGACGCGGTCGAGTTCGCCGAGGGGAGATGGTGCAGATGCGAGGCGGTCATCATCCTCCATTGCAGCAACGCAATCAGATCGGCTACCGGATGTGGAGTGGTTTAGTCTCTCAGGATGACGGACACACCTGGACATCTGGCCCTACCCATCGCCTTGGCCAAGGTGGCCAAGGTTGGCTTTGAGTGGGAGTGGGACGAAGAAACCGACGAGGCTCACGGTTGTGATTTCGAGCTATACGAACGGTTCGAGGCGCCGGAGAGGACCGCGTGGTGGTTTCGCCTGTGGACCGGCAACGAAGAGGTCGATGGCAGCGATTTCCGCTTTTTCGGCACTACCGGGGGAGGTGACTATGTCGGTTTCTGGCTTGTTCGGCCTGATATGTCAATCACCGAGCAGCCTGTCGTCTACCTCGGTTCCGAGGGTGAATGCGGCGTGATAGCTCGCGATCTCGGTGATCTGCTCCGGTTGTTTGCGGACGGTTTGGGCCCGGCAGAGGCATTCAGCGACCCAGATCGTGAGACGCAGCCAAACGAGGCATTCCAGGCGATCGCGGAGCGGTACGCGCCGGGGAGGCGTGGTTCTGCGGCGGAGATCGTGGCGGGGGCGCGAGAGGAGTTCCCGGGCTTCTCGGAGTTCATCAAAGCGATGTGCCGGTGAGTGAAGTCCGCGCCGTGGGCGCACGCAGAATGCCATGCATGTCAAGCCAGGCGATCCACGTCCGGCTGCGGCCCTGCCGAATGATGCCCCAAGGCCATGCCCGACAGCCCTCGTGCTGTAACAGCTGAGAAGTACAGCAACGCATCCACCGGCACACTCGGAGCAACCGGTAACAATCTCGCCGCCAAGTAGGCCCGGGAATCCCGAAGCTCCGGCGAGGGAGCCCACGGCCTGGGGATTATCGTTGAGCTCGATTAACTGGTGGCGATCGCGTCGAAGCGGGGCGCGTCGGTGGGGTATCCCCAGCGGCGGCACTCCCAGGCCATGCGCCGGGCGCGGAGCCGTAGCGCGGTCGGGGCGCGGTCGGCGGGAGACAGGTAGCTTTTCGATCCGAGTCCTCTCCCGAGCGGGGCGTCGGCGCGCAGGACTTCCTCGGCGGCCGAGGGGTTGCCGGTCAGCAGTCGCAGGAGGGCGCGGCGTACGTAGCCGAAGTCGTCGTCGGGGCAGTACGCGATGTGCTCCTCGGTCGCCGCACGCGCGTCGTCCAGCCGGTTCTGCGTCAGGAGCAGCTCGACTCGCAGGCGGCGCAGCCGCGCGCTGTCGAATGGCCAGCCGCACCGCGGGATCGCGTGTTCCACGATGGTCAGGGCGTCGGCGCCCCTGCCTTCCTCGCGCAAGAGCACGGCCTCCGCGAGCGCGATGCGCACCTCGTAGTCCGCCGGAGCGCCAACCGCGCGGGCTTGGGCGAGGAGGTCGCGCGCGTCGTCGTGGCGGTGTTCGTAGAGGGCGGGGTAGGCCCGCCTGAGCAGCCGTAGGACCCTTACCTGCGGCCGTTCGTCGCCACCGGCGGGCGGCTGTGGGAGGAGGCTGAGCAGCCGCCGGTCAACGCTCCAGCCGGTCTCGTCGTGCGCGGTGGCCTCGATCCGGTCACCTAGCACCTCTCGCAGCGATCCCTCGAGCCAGTCGTGGTACCACGCGCCGAACGACTCGGCCTCGGGGGCCAGCGCCTCACCGACGCACGTCCAGTCGCCCCAGACCTGGCCCGCGGCGGGGCCGTTGACGACGAGGTGAGAGCGGTAGCCGCAGCCGTGCTCGGCGACCGCCAGCAGCCCCTCGAACGCGGCTTCCATGACGTCGTCGTAGCCCTCGTCGTCCAAGTCGGGCGGCTCCCACTCCTCCATGAACGGGAACGGGTGGAACCGCGCCCAGGCGTCGTCCGGCCGCAACCCGTGAACCCCGTAGTACGGACCGGCGCCGCCGTTGCCGAGCCGTGTCAAGAACGTGCGGTAGTCGGCCGGCAAGCGCACCCCGATCCGCGCCTCAATGGCCTCCAACGCGGCCTCGTCGAGCGGCGGCATGAACCGGTAGCGGTGCTCGCGGGCGCCGAAGAGGCCAAAGTCCGTGTCGTACTCACGGAGCGCGTCGATGCCGCGCCGGATGACGTCCAGATCCACAGCGACACCCTACTTGGGGCGGCACTGGTGCAATACGCATAAAAAGGGGCTGCGGATGTGAGGATCCCCAGGTCAGCGCGATGTGCTGTGTGGCCTTGATTCTCAGGAGCTTGCTTCAAGTTCGGCGCCGGTGCCTCGATCCGCGAGCAGACGACCTCCCCGCGTGCGGCTGGCTAACCTTCCCTAGTGAGCTTCGGCAATTTGCCGTAGGGCGCGTGCCCTCTCGGCATCAACGTCGAACGCCGCGCCCCCGCCAGAGGATCCGCAGCCCTGCCCCACCGCTGGGTTGCCGAACTAACTCTCGGCTGCCTCGTGCTTCACCGCCGCCTGACCCGTGACTGCGAGACTCGGCCCGCCCACTCCGGAGCCATGATCCACATCACTGTGATCGACCTCGTGACTCACCGGCGAATCCCCCTCAACCTGGCGAGCCCCAACCAGCCAGAGCTCCTGGAATCGAACACCCACTAGGGCTCTGACGTGGGAGAAATCGGGAGGCTGCCGCTCGATGTGCGGGGTGACCGGGTGAGCCAGGTGGGGGAGGCGAGGGCCGCGACCGCAGCGCTGAGTACAGGCAGTCCGGCGATCAGAATGGCGATCGCTGTCCATGGGGTCTCGAAGGGCGGTCGTGGGGGCGGATCCCAGTCGATCGAGGTGGTCAGGGGCCATGCCAGGCACAGGCCGATGAAGCATCCGGCGGTGGCGCCGATCGCCGTACCACATGCCGCGCTGACGGCTGCTCGGCAGGCGGTGAGGAACCGCAGGGCAACGGCTGAGCCGCCGCTGATCCGTAGCAGGATGCGCTTCGAGCCCGCCGCGCGGGTTGCGGCCAGTGCGCCGGCGAGGGCGATGAGAATCATTACCGCAACGACGTACCGCCATTCGGTCGCTGCCTGATATCCACGCTCAACGTAGGTGACGGCGGTTCCGCTCAGTCGGCGGTCGAGGCGCTCCTGCTCGGTTGCCGAGACACGATAGTGCGAAGGGTCGATGATGAGCCGCTCGGGCTGCGGTCTGAATCCAAGGCTTATCGCTGCCTCGCGGGGAATGAAGAGTCTGCCGAAACGAGGATCAGGGGATCTGATAGTGATCACCGGGATGTTCTCACCTGAGGGGGAGTCGTCTGTCCCGGCGGAGGTGTACTCAATCCGTACAGAGGCAACTTCCTCCTCGTCTGTCGAAACCAGCACGGCTGTGCCCTTGTCATAAGGCGTCGACGGCTTCCCGGTGAGGTAGCGCAGCAGTGCCTGGTCACCGATGTATGGCTCAGTCCAGATGATGTCGGGGCTCGACACGGCGAGGTGGCCTGGCCCGGTGTCAGAACCGGCCTCTGTAATGGGTACGCCGGGTAACTCGTGCTGGACGGCCGCCCTCACGGTGGCCGCCTGCTCTGCGGAGAAGACCTCCACGACGAGTGCGCCTGGTCGGGCTTCGGGGTAGTAGTTTGCCCTTCCGTGCGCCGTCACGGCAGGTGCGATGATCATCAGTGCTGTTGCGACGGCGGTTCCGACCATCGTCGTCGCCACTCCCGCGGCAGTTCGGGCGGGTATACCACCCACATGGCGGGCGGCCGGCCGGAACACTCGCGGCAGATGTACGGCGTTGCGCCCGAGCACGCCCAGCAGCCATGGGACGAAGGGGCCCAACCCGAGAATCAGCAGCGATCCGCCGTATATGCCCGCCAGGACGGTCATCACCGACCCGAAGTCGTCATAGTGCGTGTCTTCGCGCGTGGACCACGCGGTGAGTGCCACCACCGTGATGCCGACCATCGCCACGGCCGTTCCCCGGGCCATGGAATCGGCGCGGTTCTGCCGGACACGGGAGGCCGATAGCCTCGCGAAGAATATCGAGCCGCATACGAATGCTGCTGGGATGCCCAGGACTACCACTTCGAAAAGCACAATCATGAATCGTACGGAGAAATGGTACGTAGTAGTGCGCGATGTCACAGGGAATGGAACGACCTTGTGGGCAGCGCGGCACCGGCCTTCTGGGTTGCAAGGCGCGACCGCTCAGCGCGGTTCAGTCTGCACTAGTACACAGCATGGCATTTCTCCTCGCACTCGTAGGCTCAGGCGGGCTTCTGCGTACGGTGTCCACATGAGATATCTGGAAGGGCCGTTCGCGCCCGTCGCCGAAGAGGTCACCGCCTACGATCTCTCCGTTACCGGGCGGATCCCGGTCGAGCTCAATGGGCGCTACGTGCGTAACGGGCCCAACCCGCTGGGCGTGGAGGACCCCGTGGTGCACATCTGGGGTATGGGTCAGGGCATGGTGCACGGGGTGCGGCTGCGTGATGGCCGGGCCGAGTGGTACCGCAATCGCTTCGTGCGCACGCCGGGCTTCGCGCCCATGGTGCACGTGATCGAGCACGCCCAGCGTACGTTCGCCATGGCGGAGGGTGGCCTGGCGCCCGCCGAACTGGACGAGGAGCTGAACACCGTGGGCGGGTGCGAGCTGGGCGGGACCGCGGAGGGGTTCACGGCGGGGGCGCACTCCAAGCACGACCCGCTCACCGGCGAGCTGCATTCGCTGTCGTACATGCTGGGCCGCGACTTCGTCCAGTACATCGTGACCGACGTCGGGGGGAGTGTCGTTCAGACCACCGCCATCCCCATGACGCGGACGCCGTTCATGCACGACTTCGCGCTCACCGAGAACCATGTGGTGGTGTGGGACACGCCGCTGGGCCTCGACGGGTTCGACTGCCGGTGGCTGCCGGAGCATCCGACGCGGGTGGGCGTCATGCCGCGGACCGGGGGTGAGGTGCGCTGGCTGGACATCGACCCGATCCATGTCAGCCACACGCTCAACGCCTACGACGACGGCGACTCGGTCGTGGTCGACGTGGTCACAGCCGAGGGGCCGTTCGATCCCGCCGATCCCGGGGCGATCCGGCCTGTGCTGGACCGCTGGACGATCGGGCCGGACAAGATCCATCAGCGGCGTATCGACGACCGGCCGCAGGATTTCCCGCGGGTGAACGAGGCGCGTGCCACCCGCCCGTACCGATATGGCTACTCGGCCGCGACCGCCCTGTACGGGATCCCGTTCGCGCCCGAGGGCATGCCGCCGGACGACGCCTTCACCAACGCTCTGGTCAAGCATGACTTGGAGCGGGGGACGGCCGAGGTGCACGGGTTCGGCAAGGATGAGGCGGTCGGGGAGGCTGTGTTCGCCGCCGCGGGGCAAGGGGAGGATGAGGGGTACTTGCTCACCTACGTGCATAATCCTCTCCGGAACGCCAGCGACCTGGTGATTCTCTCGGCTCAGGACTTCGCCGGCGAGCCCGTCGCGCGCGTCCACCTTCCTGTCAGGGTGCCGCTCGGCCTGCACGGCAACTGGCTGCCTGACCGCTGAGGCGTGGCAGCATGGGCGTCGTGAACGATCCGCGACCGCCGTACCTTCGGATCGTCGCCGACATCGAGCGGCGCATCGCCGATGGAGAGCTGCGGCCCGGCGATCCCATCCCCACCACCAGGGCGATCGTGCGGGAGTGGGGCGTCGCGATGGCGACGGCCACCAAGGCGCTGGCCGCGCTCAAGCAGGCGGGTGCCATCGAGTCCGCGGCTCGGGTCGGCTCCGTGGTCGCTCGGCGGAGACTGCCCTCGCGTTCGGCCGGGGGTCTCGAACGCGACCGCGTCGTCCGCGTGGCCATGGAGATCGCCGACGCCGACGGCTTGGCCGCGCTGTCCATGCGGGCTGTGGCGGCCAAGCTCGGGGTCGCCACCATGGCCCTCTACCGGCACCTCGAGGCCAAGGCCGAGCTCACCCAGTTGATCGCCGACGCCGCGTTCGCCGAGATCGATTATCCGGAGCCGCCGCCGGGATGGCGTTCTCACCTGCGGGTGGCCGCGCAGCTTCAGTGGGCGGCCTACCAGCGCCATCCCTGGTTGCCGCGGCTGGTGTCCATCACGCGGCCGGTCGCGTTGCCGGGGCAGCTGGCGTACGGGCTGTGGACCCTGCGCGCGTTCGACAGCCTCGGCCTGGATTCGAGCACCCGGCTGTACGTCTACGCCACGATGGTCAACTATGTGCGGGGGACGGCGGTGAACATCGAGAGCGAGGCCGGTGCTGAGCTGGACACGGGGATGACCAGCGTGCAGTGGACCACGGCCCGGCTTCCCATCGAGGGGCCGCTGATCGCCCAGGTCGCGGAGCCGGGCACGGAGCTCGATCTGGAGTCGCTGTTCGCCTTCGGACTTGAACGCCTGCTCGACGGCGTGACCATCGTGGTCACGCCACGGGAGAATCGCCGGTGACCTTTACCGAAGTCGGCACGCCCGCCCGCCGACTCCGCCCATCCTTGGTCAGACGGTCTTGCGGGCCACGAGGCAAGCGTGCTGCCGTTCCTGTCCCTCGCCGGGCTCCTCCAGTAGTTGCGCGGTGACGGCCAGCCGGGCCTCGGCGAGCAGTTCGGCGATGCGGGCGGGCGGCAGCCGATGGACGCCGATGGACACCGGGTGCCCGTACGCGTGCTGGAGATGCCGGTACTCATCGCCGACGTGGGTCCCCAGCAGCAGGTGGCCGCCTGGTGCCAGCGTCCGGTGGAACTCGGCGAACGCCGCCAGCATGGCGCGGGTCAACGGCATGGACGCGAGCGCGTCTCCGTAGAGCTTCGCGTAGTCGACGGCGACCGTGTCATAGGACGCCCGAAGGAGGGTGAGGTAGGAAGGCTCGGTCATACGGGTCAACGTAGCCAGTTGCTCAGCACCACTCGCATTTCTCCACTCCCCGACTACCGATGGTTCCCGAACTGGCGAGACACGCACTGAAGGCTGTGGGCATCGGCCTGGCGGGTCGATGCCCACAGGGTCGTGGATCAGCAGGTCGCGAGCATGTCCTCCAGTGCTGTCTTCTCGGCGGTGTCGACGGTGAGGTCCCAGTACCACTTGACCTGGATCCATGCCCGTGCGTACGTGCAGTCGAAGGAGGGGAGCGGGGGTTGCCAGGTGGACGGGTCCTGGTCGCTCTTCGACTGGTTGACGTTGTCGGTGACCGCCCACAGTTCGGGGCCGCCGAGGTTGTTGGCGTAGGCCTGGCGTTCGGGGGTGGTCCAGGCCCAGGCGCCGGAGGTCCAGGCCTCGGCCAGGGGCACCATGTGGTCGATGTCGATGTCGGACGCGGCGGTCCAGGTGGCGCCGTCGTACGGGCTGAACCAGCTGCCGGAGACGGCGGCGCAGCTGGAGTTGGTCACCACGCCCACGCCGTCGCGCTTGAGTACGGTCTCGCGGGTGTTGCAGGTGCCGGAGATGGTGATCCAGTGGGGGAACAGGTTGCGGTCGTAGGTGGAGTGGTGGGATTCGGCGGCGACGGTGAGTTGGTCGAGGCGGGTGGCCGCGGTGGCGGGCGAGGGGATGTTGGGCGGGGTTGCCGCTGCTGTGCCGCTTGTCAGGGAGAGGGAGAGGAGGGCTGCCAGGGCAGCCGCAAGCACGGTGACGACTCGTCGCATACGAGTGGCCCCTTCTGTCCTGCCTCGGCCAGGGGGACGCTCCTGGACGTAGACGAGGCAGGGTCAGACGGACCATCCCAAACCACTTAAAAGCCGCAAATATCAGGGTTTGACAAGCAGTCAAGGCGTTATTGGGCGGATCGTGCCGCAAATGGTGCTAAAAGACCTAGCTGTACTGGAAACTCTCCTGTCGTGAGAACTCGAGGTCTTGGTTGCGGGCGCCCAAACGATCCGTGAAGATCTGTCGCCGCACTTCTGGGGCATAGCGCGCCGTCTGAAGGCTGCGGACTGTTCTTCCGTACGGCACATTCGGCGATGCGTACTATTTCTCCGTGGCTGAGGCGATCAGGATGCTCATTGTGTGCGGCTCTGTGGTATTCGCGGCGTGATCAGCCCCACGCAGCTGCCACGCTCGCGTAAGTCGGCGTCACCTGGTCTGGGGATCTACCCTGTCGCTGATCGGCATCGTGGTGATGGCGCTCACCGCGTGGTTCACGCACGAAGACCAGCACTCTCGCCCCGTATGACCGCCCGGTCGGCTGCCACCGGGTGAACCTCGGGGTCAGTGGTAGGGGCTGTCTTTCAGCTGTGAGCCAGCTCCCATACGCCGATCGGGCGGAAAGTCGGCAGCACGGCGAGCAGTTCCGCCTCCGACGCCGTGTCGCTTCCGACCTCGACCAGGGCATTGCCGTGCGTCGCGAGCACCGTCGTGCGCATGGTCTCGGTACGGATCCAGATCCCGGCCGACACTTTCCGGCACGTGGTGGGCGTGCCGTCCAGCACCGAGTCCGCGATCCGGTCCTCGCAGGCCGACTTGGGGGTCGTCCCGCGTTTCGGTTCGACGGAGATGATCAAGTCCGAGTGGTCACGCTGCCGCTCGTACGAGAGGGAGAGGGATGCGTCCTCGCCGTCGGCGCGGGTGAGACGGTACCCCGGCAGGTCGGGGGCGATGACGGGCACTCCCGCGCGGGCCATCACCTGAGTTCGCGCCGCCAGGGCGATGACGTCCTGCGTCGACCATGCGGCTATGTAGGCGGCGGCGATCACCCCGAGCGCGGACACGCGGGCCGCCCTGTGCATCGGCATGGCCAAGCCTGCCGCAAAGGCGTAACTGCACGCGCCGATAGCCATCAAGATGAGGCCGCCGCGCCACTCGCCGAATTCCATGATGGTGGAGAACGAGAGGTGGGAGTCGGCCCCGACGAAGAACGCCACGGCGCCGAACGGGCCCAGCGCCGCCACCACACCCCAATGAGGCAGCCTGCCTAAGCGACACAGCAGCATTCCCAGGGGGAAGGGCCCGAACAGCAGAGCCACCAGAGCAAGGAGGTCGTACTCCCCGCGGGAAAGGCCAAAGATGGCGGCCTCGGCGAGGCCGACCACAGCGCCCGCGATAGCTGCCCGGATCAAGGCGTTCATATCTGATCATGGTGGTTGATCGACTTCGGTTGTCAACCCGTAGCGCTCAGGCGGGACGAGGGACCTGAGCCACTACGGACCGCCCGGCTCCATGTCAACGCCTTGATCGCCGTGCCATTAGGGCGGATAAGACGTCGGAAGTGGGACGCTGAGGGCCGAGGACTTCGAGGTGTGTCAGCTCTTGTCGGTGGGCGGAGTGTTGGGGCAGGTGGTGTCGGTGGTGGGCAGGATGCCGTCGATCAGGTAGCGGTTGACCGCGTTGTCGATGCAGTTGTTCTGCGGGGCGAAGAGGCCTCCGTACACGGTGTGGCGGAAGGCGCCGCGCAAGGTGACCAGGCGGGAGCCCGTCAGGGCTCGGTGCGCGGCCTGCTGGCCCGGGTAGGTGGCCCCGGGGTCGCCGGTGGCGCCCACCATCAGGACGGGGACGTTGTTGCGGACCCGGGTGGGGGGTTCGGCGGGGGCGGTGGGCCAGAACGTACAAGGGGTGAGGTTGCGGGTCAGCGCGCCGAAAAGGGGCTCGTCGACGCGGTGGGCCTGGATGTCGCGGTAGTAGGTGTCAGGGTCGCGGGAGGCCGCCCGGTCCGCGCAGGAGAGCGCGGTCTGGACGCTGGCGGATCCGTCCGCGTCCGGGGAGGAGTGGCCGGTCAGGACTTGTTCCAGGACCGGGGTGGGGGTGACCTTGATGCCGCGGGCGGCGTCGCTGAGGACCCGGAGGTCGGCGGCGAAACTGGCGTATGCCTCCGGGCTGTCCCCGGCGGTGACGTTGAACAGGATCAGCGGCAGTACGCGGGTGTCGACCTGGTGGCGGCCGACCTGGAGCGGGCCGCGGGTGACGGCTTGGTTGACGCGGTTCACGGTGGCCAGGACCTGGGCGGTGGTGGCGCCCAGGCGGTAGCGGTCGTGGTGTCGGGCCGCCCAGGTCGCCCAGTGGTTCATGACCGCGGTCAGGGCCGGGCCCTGCGTGCTGGTGAGGTCGGGGCCGTACAGGTCGGGGTTCAGGGTGCTGTCGAGGACGACCCGGTCGGCGCGGTGGGGGAACAGTTGCAGGTAGACCGCGCCCAGGTAGGTGCCGTACGACGAGCCGAGGTAGGAGAGTTTCGGCTCGCCGAGGGCGGCCCGGATGACGTCCATGTCGCGGGCGGTGTTCCGGGTGGAGGCGTGCGGGAGCACCTCGCGGTGGACGGCGCAGCGGGAGGCCAGGTCTTTGGCCAGGGCCGCGCTCTTGTCGAAGGTGCGCCGGTCCGGTCCGGCGGAGCCGACGGCGACGCTGGGCCACTCGCAGTTCAGCGGGGTGCTGCGCCCGACGAATCGGGGGTCCATCCCGATCAGGTCGTAGCGGGACGCGACCGCGGGCTCGGCCTGCTTGACCTGGAGTGCGAGGTACATCGCGGGAACGCCGGGGCCGCCGGGGTTGTACAGCAGAGTCCCCCGCCGGCGTACCGGATCGGTGGCCTTCAGCCGGGACATCGCGACCTTGATGGTCCGACCGCTCGGACGGCTGTAGTCCAGCGGCACGGTGACCTCGGCGCACTGGGCCTTCGCCGCGTCCAGTTGTTCGCCGGTCGGGTCGTCGGGGCCGGTCTGACAGCGATGCCAAGTGATCTTCTGCTGCTCGAACCGGGCCAGCCCGCCGTCCTGGGCGGGGCCGCGGGTCATACCGGCGGCCGGCTGCGCACCGATCAGGGTGGTGCCCACAAGGGCCGCCATCGCGGCTCCGGCCATCTTTCGTCCACGCATCGGATCTCCTCTTGCACACTGTCTCGGACAGGACCGGTCGCGGCGCACCGTGACCGGGGTACGAAGCTAAGCCGCGCGGCCAGTCCGGCGCGTCCGTCCCCAGTCGGGTTTCTCGAACCCCTGAGCGACCTGCCGGATATCCGGTGCCTGACCTGCGGCTGGGCGCCTCATCCGGGCGATCCGTGTACGACTCCAGGCTGACGCGCGGGCCTCCTGCCCGCCCACAACGCCGGGTGTGCGCTTGTCGTCCTCCGGCGGGAGCCCAATATGGTGACGCCATGGACCCGGGACGTGTGATGACCGGTGGGGCGGTGGCCGTGACGGAGGCGGCGCGACCGGTACGCGCCTTGCCGCGGGTGGGTGCCCGGTTCCCGGCAGTGGCGTTCGACGCGTCGCTGGCGGCGGTGCTGTTCTTCGTGGCCGTCGGCCTCAACGACAAGGTCTACCAGGGCCCCGCAGGGCCTCTGATCCTGCAGGCGGCCCTGGTGGTGCCCCTGGTATGGCGGCGCCGGGCGCCCCTGGCGGTGTTCTTCGCGGTGGCCGCCGCGGCCTTCGTCCAATGGCTCGTCGGCATCCAGTTGCTGGCCGATGTGGCGCTGCTGATCGCCCTGTACACGGTGGCCGCGCGCTCCACCTGGCGCCACACGCTCATGGCCGCGGGCGTCCTGGAAGTCGGCATCCTGATGGCCTCCACGCGCTGGGCGGCCCCCGACGGTTCGTTCCTCCGCTCGGCCGTCTTCCTGACCGCGGTGGCAGTCGCCGTCGCCGTCACCGGGGTGAACACCCGGATCAGGCGCGCCCACCTCGCCTCTCTGGAGGACCGCGCGGTTCGCCTGGAGCGTGAACGCGACCAGCGGGCCAAGCTCGCGGTGGCGGACGAACGGGCTCGTATCTCCCGTGAGATGCACGACGTCGTCACCCATAACCTGTCGGTCATGGTCGCGCTCGCCGACGGCGCGGTTTTCGCGCAGCACCGCTCACCCGACAAGGCGACCGCCGCCATGCGCCAGATCTCCGGTACGGGGCGGCAGGCCCTCACCGACATGCGGCGTTCCCTGGGCGTCCTGCGGGCCGACGAGCCGGACGCGTCGCGCCACCCGATGCCCGGCATCGCCCAGCTGGAATCCCTCGCCGACCAGATGCGCGCCGCCGGGCTGGCGACCCGCTTCGACCTGGAAGGCGACCCCGCCGCCGTCCCCGCCGCCGCGCAACTCACCGCCTACCGCCTGGTACAGGAATCCTTGACCAACACCCTCAAGCACACGCCACCCGGCACTCGCGCCGAGGTCCGGGTGCGCTGCGCGCCCGAGGCCGTCACCCTCGACGTCACCGACGACGGCCGCGCCATGCGAGCCGTCGGCGCACCGTCCGGGCAGGGCATCCCCGGCATGCGCGAGCGTGCGGCCGCTTACGGCGGGACCCTGGAGGCCGGCCCGCTCCCGGGCGGCGGCTGGCGGGTCTCGGCGCGCCTCGACCTCGGCATGGCCGGAGAGGGGGACGCATGACGATCCGCGTCCTGCTCGTCGACGACGAACCCCTGCTGCGCATGGCGTTCACCATGGTCCTCGACGCCCAGCCGGACATGGAGCCGGTCGGCGAGGCCGGGGACGGCGCCGAAGCCGTACGGCTGGCACGGCGGCTGCGCCCCGATGTCGTCCTGATGGACGTGCGGATGGCCGGTATCGACGGGATCGAGGCGACCCGCCAGATCACCCGGAGCTCCGGGCGGACCCGGGTCCTCATCCTCACCACCTTCGACCTCGACGAGTACGCCTTCGCCGGACTCAAGGCAGGCGCGTCCGGCTTCCTCCTCAAGAACGCCCTGCCGCAGGAACTGCTGACGGCGATCCGCAGCATCGCCGCGGGCGACGCGGTGGTCTCCCCGCGGATCACCCGCCGCCTGCTGGAGAACTTCGCCCACCAGCTCCCCGCTGGCAGCGTCCCGGCGAGTGACGAGCGGTTGGAACGGCTCACGCCCCGGGAGCGGGAGGTGCTCGTCGAGGTGGCCCGCGGCCTGTCCAACACCGAGATCGCCGCCGGTCTGCACCTCGCGGAGGCCACCGTGAAGACGCATCTGGGCCGAATCCTGCTGAAGCTGGAGCTGCGCGACCGGGTGCAGGCCGTGGTCTTCGCCTACGAGAACCGCCTCATGCGTCCGGCATGAGGGCTCGGTCTCCTGTCGACCTTGGGTAGCGTCGGGGCATGCGGCTTCATGTGGGATGCGCGATGTGGGCTCACGCGCGATGGCAGGGGCGTTTTCTGCCCCATCCGCTTCCTCCCGGGGAACGCCTGAGGTCGTACGCGAGCTGGTGCAACGCGGTGGAAGGCAACACGACGTTCTACGCGACCCCGGCGAAAAGCACGGTGGAGTCGTGGGCGGGGCAGACCACCCCCGACTTCCGCTTCGTCGTCAAGCTGCCCAAGTCGATCACGCATGAGCGCCGCCTGACCGGCGTCGACGAGGAGCTCCGGTCGTTCCTGGACACGATCGAGCCGCTCGGGCCGCGCACCCACGCCCTCTGGATCCAACTGCCGGGGTCGTTCGCTCCGACCGACGTCGGCGCCCTCGCGGGTTTTCTTCGCGGCCTCCCCAGCTCGCACCGGTACGCCGTCGAGGTCCGGCACCGCGCGTTCTTCGAGGACGCGCGGTCCGAACGGCTTCTCGAAGGGGTTCTCGCCCGCGCCGGCACCGAGTGGGTCCCGTTCGACACCACCGCCTTCTTCCAGAGCCCTCCGACCAGCGACGCCGAACGAGACGCGTGGGCGAAGAAACCGCGCATGCCACGCCGGTCGGCCGCTCTCACCGACCGTCCGATCGTGCGCTACCTGGGCCGCGACGCCACGGAACGCACGATCGAGGGCTGGCGGGAATGGATCGGCACGGTCACCGAATGGCTGCGCGAAGGCCGCTCGCCGACCGTCTTCATCCACACCCCCGACAACGCCGACGCCTTGACGCTCGCCCGGCGCTTCCACGACGACGTGCGCACCCGGCTACCCGAGCTCGAACCGCTACCGGAGCCCCTGCCGACCGAGCCGCTGACCCTCTTCTGACCGCCCGCCGGGGCGACTTTTGTCAGATCTTGTACGGCGCGCACCCACCCGCGACCATAGGCATGTGAACCCACAGGCCTTCTACCGCGCCCCGTACCCCGTCTACGCCGAGGCCCGCAGGACTCGCGGGCTCACCTTCCTGCCCGAGCTGGGTGCCTATCTGGTCAGCAGGCGCGAAGACGTGCGCGAGGTGCTGAGCAAGCCCGAGCAGTTCTCGTCGGCGGGCGCGCTACGGCCTGACTACCTGCCCAGCCGGGCCGCGCTGACTGAGCTGATCAAGGGATTCGGTGGTGTGCAGGCCGTACTCACCGCCGATGGTGACGCGCATCGGCGGCTGCGCAGGCCGCTCACCAGGGGGCTGTCTCCCGCCAGGGTCGCCGCCGCGCTCCCGTTCGTCACCGAGAGGGCTGAGGCGCTCATCGGCTCGTTCGCCGGTGACGGCCAGGTCGAGTGGATGGACGGGTATGCCAGGCCGCTGCCCGCCGCCGTGATCGGTCACCTGGTCGGCCTGGACCCCGCCGACACTCCGGGCGCGATTCGCGGCGCGCAGCGAGCGGAGGAGCTGCTGTTCACCGAGCTGACCGAAGCCGAGCAGGTCGACGTCGCGAAAGAGATCGTGGACGTGCAGTGCCTGCTCGACGGCTACGCTCGCGCGCGCAGGAAGGACCCGCGGGACGACCTGCTCACGGAGCTGGTCCGGGACCTGGCGCCCGGATCCGGCGACCTCACGCTCGACCAGCGCAAGGAGATCGTCTCCAACGTCCAGAATCTGCTGCTGGCCGGCCACCTGACCACGACCGCACTGCTCGGCACGGTGGTGCTGAACCTGCTGCGCGACCGCCGCCAGTGGGAGCTGCTGTGCGAGCAGCCGCGGCTCGTCCCCGCGGCGATCGAGGAGGCGGCCCGGTTCGAGGCGCCCATCCAGGGCTTCCGGCGTACGGTCACCACCGGGGTGACGCTGAGCGGCACCGAACTGCACGAGGACGATGTGGTCTTCGTCTCCTTCGCCTCGGCTGGTCGCGACGCGGACGCCACCGCGCGCCCGGACGAGTTCGACATCACCCGCCCGGCCTTCCGCCACCTGTCCTTCGGGTACGGCCCGCACGGCTGCCCAGGCTCGCAACTCGCCAAGGAGCAGGTGCGGATATCCCTGGAAATCCTGCTGCGCGAGCTCCCCGGCCTGCGCCTGGCCCACACCGACATCACCATGGCCCCCACCCTGATCCACCACTCTCCCGAGGCGCTCTTCCTCACCTGGTGACGGCGAAGCTTCCTACCGGTACACGGCGACGGCGGCCTCGCCGACCAGCGCGTCGACGATGCCGACGAGCTCCTTGACCACGGGGGAGTGCTCGGCGGCGATGGCCCGCAGGCGGCCGATGAGCTGGCTCGACGGCTGGTCGAGGTAGAGCTCCCCTTCCACCTGCAGCACCGCCACCAGGCCGCAGAGCGCGGCGGACAGCGCGTCCGCCTCCCTCCAGCCCTCCACGGCGAACCGCACCCTCGCCGACGCCCGCACCACCGACGCCAGGTCGGCGAGTTGGTAGCGGGTGTACGGCAGCATGCCGAGGAGACGACTGGTCACCGGGACCAGCACGCCCGAGGCGACGAGCTGGTGCCGGGTGCGGTCGTAGACGTCGTCCGCCACCTTCTTGATCCAGTAGGTGACGTCCCGGTTGGCACGGTCCCGCAGGATCAGAGTGGCGAGCCCATCGATGATCGGGTCACCGGTACGGGTACGGTCGGTGACCGTGGCCCGGCCTTGCACGACGGTGACGCGGTCGCTCAGCGCCAGCTCGACCAGGACCGCTCCGGCCAGCCCGAGGGCCATCGAGGGCCGATGGATCAGCGGCTTGCCCGACTCATGGTGGGACATGAGGAAAAGGTCCTGGTAGAGCGGCAGTCGGTCCATGGCGCCACTCACACCCGCTCTTTCGACCTGGCGTCGACCGGCAGGGTGGGGCGTCGGCCGATGGCGTACAGGCCGCCCAGGACGATGGCTCCGACGGCGAGCCAGATCAGGCCCACGAGCTGCGCCAGGATGTTGGCGTGGATCACGACGAAGATGAGGATCGCCATCCCGATCAGCGGCGCGATCAGGTGCGACCAGTAGTCGGTCGACCCCCCGCGCATCACGTAGTGCACGATGACGGAGACGTGCAGGACGATGAAGGCGACCAGCGCGCCCATGTTGATCAGGCTGCTGAGAACGTCGACACCGTCTTTGCGGGTGGACATCCACAACCCGAGCCCGATGGACAGCGCGGAGATGAACAGGATGGCGTTGGCCGGTACGGAGTTCTTGACCGAGATCTTGGCCAGGAAGGACGGGAGCTGCCGGTCCCGCGCCATCGCGTACAGCAGGCGCGACACGGCGACCTGCGCGACCAGGGTGTTGGCCACTCCCCAGGAGATCGCGGTGGCGGTCGAGGTGAGGTGCCGGAGCCACTCACCGCCGGCTACGGCGGCCGCGTCGTAGAACGCGGTGCCGCTGCCGCTGACCAGCAGGGCGTCAGGGTTGGGCACCAGCAGGGCGGCGACCCAGACCTGGGTGATGAACAGCACGCCGGCCAGGATCAGGGCGATGCGCATGGCCCTGCCGACCTGGGCCGAGCCGCCGGTGGACTCCTCGACCAGCATGCTGATCCCGTCGAAGCCGAGGAAGGACAGGACCGCGACCGAGACGGCGGCGAACACCACCGGCCAGGAGAAGGTGTCCAGGTTGAGCAGCGGTGAGAGGCTGAACCCGCGCCCCTTGCCCAGGAGGAGAGCCCACACGCCGGCCGCGAGGAACAGGCCCAGGACGATCAGCTCGGCGACGATCATCACCTTGGTGAGCTTGATCGTCACGCGGATGCCCCGCAGGTTGATCACCGTGTTGACGGCCACGAAGACGACCAGCCATGCCCACACGGGCACCAGCGGCACGCTGGCGTTCATGGCGATGGACGCGACGAGGTACAGCAGGCTGGGGACGAGAAGGTAGTCGAGCAGGATCGCCCACCCGGTCATGAAACCGACGGGCGCGGCGATGCCCCGGCCCGCGTAGTTGTACACCGACCCGGACAGCGGGAACGCCTTGACCATCTGCGCGTAGGAGATCGCGGTGAAGAGCAGCGCGATCATTCCCACGAGGTACGCCAGGACCGGCATGCCGCCCGAGCGGGAGTAGACCAGACCGAAGATCGCGAAGGGGGCGATCGGCACCATGGAGATGAGGCCGTAGAACACCAGGTCGACCAGTCCGACCCCGCGGCGTAACTCCTGCCGGTAACCGAACCGATCGATGTTCTCCTGTGGGTTCACGACAGCCTCCTATGTGGTCATGCATCGGTGCGTGGGGGCCGGCCGCCAACTCGGGTGGGAACGCGGACACAGGCGAGGTGTGTTGAGCGATCCTGACGTAGCGTCGGGTCGCGTCGCAAGAGGTAGTCCATGTCCGTGTATTTACGCTTATGCCCCCGACTCGGGCTGCAGGTGACGCCCACGGGCATGGTGCCCGACCTCCGCGGACAGCGGCTCCAGGATCACCAGCGGGATGTCGCGGTCGGTCTTGGTCTGGTAGCTCTCGGGACCTGAACAAAGGTTCAAGTCAAGCTCTCGCGAACGCTGCACCAGGTGCTATGGCGAGGACGGCGAGAAGGAGGTGACGACGAGCCAGAGGGCCCCGGCCAGGACGACGATCAGAATGGCGAGGTCCTTCGGCTGTCCGGGGATCTTGCCCCGGAGCGGGCGAACGGTTCCAGGCCCCTGCCGACTCCAGGTGGCCAGCAGGACCAGGAGGGCCGCAAGGAGCAGAGGCCATTTGATCAGACTGACGAGACGCACCTGGAGTTCGCTCCCGTATTGGCTGACGCACGCCACCACATCGAGCAGGGCGAAGAGGAGAAGGAGTCCTCCGGCCGCGATGCCGCCCAGCCGTCCCCACCAGCCCTTCGCCGCAGCGCCCAGTGCGACGATCACGATCGGCAGGCCGATCGTCTCGGCTTCCGAGGCCCATCTCGCGAAGCCGTACCAGAAGGGCTCCGGAGCCTCGACGAGGTGGCCGGGCAGTTTGTCGATCGTGGCGGGTAAGCGGGAGGTCGCCGCCGTCCATGCCGCGGCGGCGGACGCGATCACCCAGATGACGACTCCGTGCCGCGCGGGGGGCAGCGGTGAGCGGGCCGCCAGGATCAGTGACACCGCGGCCACCGGGTAGCAGAAGATCAGGGGCCAGGGCAGCGTGACGGGAAGCGCGTGTCCGGTGCACGGGTCGGCGGCGGGCAGGAGAACCGCCGTGAACAGCCCGAGAGCGAGTACGGCGCCGACCGCCGAGACGGCGAGAAGCGTGGCCCGGCGCGGCCCGCGCAGCAGGAGAGCGGCCAAGAGGACAGGCAGCAGGAGTTCCGCCCAGAACAGCAGCTCCCACGATGCGCTCTGCGGGGCGTAGGGGCCGGAGTTCGTTCCGGAGCAGAACCAGCCGGTGCTTTCTCTGCCTATGCCGAAAGCGGTCAGGATCACCGGTCCTGACGCGGCCAGCACCGCGCCGAAGCGAAGCGCCGCTGTTTCGGCGGATTGCGTCCTTGGCACCTGAGCCTCGCTCCAGAAAAGAGATCAACTCAGGGAGAGTACTGGAGAGCGGTCATGCCCTCAGAACGCGGGCCGCTTTTCAAAGACTTAAATATCGCCGCTGCCAAAAGTGTCGGTGGAGGGCGTTAAGATCGCCGACCATGTCAACCATTCGTGAGCTCCTCTTAGGTGTCTTGAGCATCGGGTCTGTGGCTCTTGTCGCTGGTGGAGTTCGGGCTGCGGGAAACAGGGCCTGGCGCCACCTCGGGCGGCCATTCACGATGGCTCTCGTGGGAGTCAGCTTCATGCTCTCCGCCGGTGTCGTCGCCCTCGCCGAGCTACCAGACTGCGAACTACTGCCTTCGGCGGGAGCGCGCCGACTCCAGGTAGCTTCCGGGTGGCACGGACGCGATCGTAAAACCGTGCAGCCGCGCCTCTCTGGGCGCGGCTTCGTTTGAGGGCTACTCGTCGGGGTTGCGTTCCAGCGGGCAGACCTTCGGGCCTTCGCCGTCTACGAAGGGGCCAGCGCGAGAGCAAGAAAGCCGACGACGATGAGACGAGAGCGCTTCACGAGATCTCTCCTTCTCGGTTGATTCCTCTGCAGTCCTTTCTACGGGGGCAGCGGTTTCGACAAGGTTTCACATCTTCTACGGCGCGACCTCACCCTTCTATTCGTTCGGCGAGGCGGCTGTCAGTCGTACGCGACGGTGACGCGGATGTGGGCGGGGACGCCGAGTTCGAGGACGGCCTGTAGCCATTGGCGGTCGACGGTCGTGTAGCCGGGCAGGTGGATGGTGACTCTGGAGTCCTCCGTGCCGGGCAGGGAGCCGCCCGCCTGGGTGGACCAGGCGGTGCCGCCGGAGTCGGTGACCCGCGCCTCGATGCCGGTGAGGGTGTGTACCAGTCTGGCCAGCGCGGACAGGGTTCCCCGCTCGCGATGCAGCGACACCGCGGCGGCCACGAGTGCCCGGCGCTGAGCTTCGCTCATCTGCTCGCCGAAGCCGATGGCCACCCACCCGGCCAGCCACGGCAGCAGGTCCGGCGGGGTGAGCGCGGGATCGAGGTAGCTGTCCAGGCAGTCCAGCGTCGTGAGCACGGGTGCGAGCACCTCGTCGAACGCCTGGGTCATCTTCTGCGCCATCTCGTCGTCGGCGTAGATGGCGGGCAGTTGCTCGCCGAGCGGGTGGGCGGTGGCCAGGCGGCGGACGGCTCCTCGCATCGCTCAGTGCTCCACTTTGATCTGGTGCCCGTAGGAGAAGACCAGCGCGTCGGACTCCAGGGCGATCCGCTGGACGGGCTCGCCGCGCTGCCCGGTGACCGGGTCGGCCTCGAACAGGAGGATGTCGTCGACGAGTTCGACTCCGTCCACCCGCTGCAGCACGGCGTGCACCTCCCCGGACTGCACCGGATGCCCGAACGCCCAGCCGGTGCCGTACTGGCCTCCGATGATGGGATTGAGGTAGGCGTACAGGGCGGACTTGGCGCGGGCGCGTACCGCCTCGCGGGTCGCGCCCGCCCTGGCACGCAGCTCGGCCACCACGGTGACACCCTGGTAGTAAGGCGGCTCGACGAGCACCCGCGCCCCCAGGCAGCGCCGCGCGTCCAGCTCGGCAACGATCTTCCGAAGCGTCTCCTCCGTCGGCCGCAGATTCTCGAAGAGCATCTCGTCGTACGGCACATGCGGCACGATCAGCACCCGCACCCCCTCGCTGGGGCGGTCGTCCGGCCCCTGCACGGGCACGCACCGGATCCTCGCCACCTCCGGCGCCACCCCCCGCGCGAGCTGCTCGTAGTCCTCCGCGGTGACGGCGCGGTCCCGGATGCGCAGTTGCAGCGGGCCTCGTGCGGCGGCGTTGGCCACCGACTCGGCGTCCACGCCGCCGAGCGCGGCCTTCCTGTTGATGACGCTCGTCACGAACGGCACCGGCTCCCGCTGCACGGTGAGCACGTGACGCGCCACGTTGCCGCCCTGTCCGCCGCCGGTCAGGTAGTGCGGCACCTTGATGAGCGCGCCCTTCTCGGGTACGTCCCCGTAGCGGCGCAGCGCCCCGTCCTCCTGCCGCACCGCGGGCCCGAAGACGATCTCACCCGCGACCCGGTCCACCATGACGTGGCGGTCGCCGGGCCCGGAATAGGCGAAGGTGTCCACCTCGGTCCACTCCTGCGGGCCGCCCCGCGCGAGCACCCGTACCACCAGCTTCTCGCCGGTGGAGACGATGGGCGGGCGCAGGACGGCGAGCCGCTGCCCGGGAACGCCCTCGGCCGTGCCGAGGATCTCGTCCGTCACGATGTCGCAGTGGTAGGCGGGGACCGACCCGCCGATGGTCCTGGCGGTCACCGCCGTGATGCGCGGCGTGGCGGTGTACTCCGGCTGGCCCTGCCTCGACTCGACCACGCGGCACCGGAGCCAGCCGGCCTGGTGCTCGCCCACCACGGAGAGCCCGTGGTCGCCGGGCACGTGCACCTCCACGTCGCCGTCCGCGGTCAGCCCGCCCGTCGTGTCGGGGCCCACCTCGCAGGCCGCCCACTCGCCGGTGCCCGCCTTCCAGTACTGCCATTCGAGCGGCGGGTCGCGGGGGTCGACTCCCGGCCCGGCGATCTCGCAGTCGAGCCTGAGCAGGACCGTGCACCGGGGCACGGCCGTGGAGAGCCCGAAGTACACCGCGTCGCCCTGGCGGGGGGAGTCGCTGAAGCAGCCCACGCCCGTCCCTTCCGCGAGCTGGGCGCCGCGGTACACCGGAGCCGACCTGGCGGCCCCGGTGTACAGGTGGGCGAGCGAGCACGGGACGATCACCAGGTCCTCGACGGTGGTGAAGACGACGGGCTTGTCCGCGGGCGGCTCCCCGTTGGCCGTGTACGGTTCCTGGCCGGCCACGTGCGTGCCCTTCGGGACCGTGACCGGTTGCGGCCTGGCCGCCGACAGCCGGAACGTGAGGTCGCAACGCGCCGGGGTCGGCGGGAAGAGCCGTACCCCGATGAGGTCCAGGTAGCGCAGGTAGTGCAGGTCGGTGACCCGGTTCAGGCGGTAGAGCAGCTGCTCGACCATGAACGCGAACGCTTCGATGAGCGTGATCCCCGGATCGGAGACGTTGTGGTCGGTCCACGCCGCGCAGCGCTCCTGGACCAGGCGCCTGGCCTCGTCCACGAGATCCTGGAAGCGACGGTCGTCGAGGTCGGGAGCGGGTAGCGCCATCATGCTCCTTCGTGCGGCGGGATGACGTAGAACGGGAAGACGAGGTTGCGCGGGTCGTTGTCGCCGCGGAGCGCGTAGCGGATGTCGATGAGCAGGATCCCCTCGTCCACGCGGCCGAAGCCCACCTGGACATCGTGCAGGTCGATGCGCGGCTCCCAGCGTTCCAGCGCCAGCCGTACCTCGTAGGAGATGAGTCCGGCCGTGCCCGCGTTGGCCGGGGCGAAGACCAGGTCGTGGATGGCGCAGCCGAACTCGGGGCGCATCGGGCGTTCGCCGGGGGAGGTGCCCAGGATGAGGCGGATGCTCTCCACGATCTCGCGTTCGGCCGTGACCAGGGCGATCGACCCCGTCTGGTCGGTACGCACCGGAAAAGCCCAGCCGGCGCCGATGAAGTCCCTGTTCACGGTCATCCTCCGATCGTCACCGTGGGACAACCCACGACGATCATGGCTCCGCAGCCGGTACGGTCGCCGACCCGCGCGGCGGGCAGCCCGCCGATGAGCACGGTCGGGCAGCCGGGCCCGGCGATCGGCGTGGGCGGGTGCGGCGTCGTCGGCGAAGGGAACGAGCAGGCGTGCATCGTGGTGAGCGTCGCCGCGGGCAGCCCGCCGATGAGGACGTTCGGCACGCCCGGCCCGGTGATGACGCCCGGGTGATCCGTCATGTCGCCCACTCGTGCCGCGAACCCCATCAGTTGATCCTCACCAGTGTGCCCTGGATCGCCACGTCGGCCTGGCCGGTCACGCTGACGCGGGCGCCCTTGACGTCGAGCGGCCCCATGCCCGCGTCGACGGTGACGCCGGTGCCCTTGAGCTCCAGCGATCCCATGCCCGCGTCGACGGTGACGCCCATGGCCCCCTTGATCGTGAGCATGCCCGTCTTCGCGTCCAGCCGTACGGTCAGCCGCTTGTCGCCCGAGGCGAGCAGGATGCCGCCGCCGGTGGCCGAGTCGACGAGCTCCAGCCGGTGACCGGTCCTGGACACCAGGGCGCGGACGTTCACCTGCCCGCTGAGGTCGTCGATCACCGGGGTGGACAGTCCCGGGGGCGCGTCCCGGCCGTTGTAGAGCCCGCCGAGCACGTACGGGTGGTCGAAGTCGCCGTTCTCGAAGCCGACGAGCACCTCGTCGCCGACCTCGGCGGGCAGCACCGATCCGCGGTTGCCGCCCGCGCCCGCCGCCAGCACGCGGGCCCAGCCGCTGGTGTAGCCGTCGGCGAGCCACGGCATGCTCAGCCGCAGCCGGCCCTGGCCCGCCGGATCCTGCACGTCGCAGACGATGGCGGGCACCAGGCCCGCGCCGCCGGGCGGCACGGGGCCGGGGGAGCGGTCGGCCGACACGGTGAAGGCGGTGGTGTAGCCGGTGGCGGGGGAGAACGCGTGGCGGGTCGCGGACAGCGTGTACTTCCCCTCGAAGGGCGCGCCCACATTGTTCAGCGCGATCAGGGTGCCGGCGCGCAGCCCGGGATCCCCTCTGACCACGCCCTCCAGCTCGGCCGCGCCGCCGCCCAGATCGGCGGCCAGCGCCCCGGCCGCCGCCGCCGCGTCCGCCTGGGTGCGGTACCGGCTGTCGCCGGCCAGCAGGGGCGGCGCCCCGAACCGGGTGCCCAGCGCGACCGGGTCGGCGCCCGGCACCTGCGCCTCGGCGGCCCGGGGGGTGGCCACGGCGGTGATCTCCTGCTTGTTCTCGAAGTCCCAGCCGCGTACCTCGACCTCGGGCACCTGCCCGCCCGCCGTGACGGTCGCCCGCAACGACAGCAGCGCCTCGCCCGCCGCCACGGTGACCGCCGCCCCCGCGGGCGGCGCGGGCCGCCGAAACGACAGCTTCCCGTCCACCACCCGCACCCGCGCCCCGGTACGGCGCGCCAGCCGGGCCAAGAACTCCCAGTCGCTGACGCCGTCCTGGTTGATCTGCGTGTCCGGCCGGCCGCCGACGCCTGGCAGCGGGTCGATCTCCCCGGCCTGAAGCCCTGCCCGGGTCGCCACCTTGCGCACGATGTCCGCGACCGTCATGTCCGGGTAGACGGCCACCCGCCGCCCCCGCATCAGCCGGTGCGCCTCGTCCATCCCGCGCACCTCGGCGAAGGTTCCGTCGGACGCCACGTCGAGAGCCACCGACGTGACCTCGCCGTTCATCAGCGGCCGGGGGCCGCCCGGGTCGGAGGTCTGCACCCTGAGCCGGACCTTGGCGCCGATCGCGAACCGGCCCTTGCCCAGCGCCACGCCGCCGTCGTCGCGGAAGCGCAGCACGAACACGTCGGGCAGGCAGGTGCTGTCCTCGACGTACCCGGACGCGAGCAGCACCGCGACCTCCTCCGGCAGCGGGCTGCCCTCGACATCCACCAGCAGACCGCCGGTGAACAGTTCAGCGGCCACCGGTCAGCTCCTCCATCGCCGGGACCAGCAGCCGCGTGCCGGGCCGCAACCGCATCGGGTCGTCGATGCCGTTCGCCTCGGCCACCGCCCGCCACAGCCCGGGGTCGCCGTACGCCCGATGGGCCACCGCCGCCAGCGTCTCACCCGCCACCACCACGTGGACGCCGAAGGTGCCGGGCGCGCCCGAGGTCGGGTTCTGCCTCGGCGGAGGCCCGGCGATCTCCTCCATGGTCACCGAACAGACCGCCCTGATCGGCAGACCGCCCGGCGTGAACAGCGTGAACCTGGCCGTGACCTCGCTCACGAACGCGGTGAACCCGTTCAGCAGCCCCCACCGCAGCACCACCCACGGCGGGCACGACTGGGCACTGGCCAGCGTCTTGTCCGTGGGCACCACGCAGGTGAACAGCTTCTCCACCGCCTTGGCGACCTTGTCGTCCATGGTGTCGGTGGCGTCGAAGAACATCTCCAGCGTCAGCTTGCACGGGTCCGGGCCCTGGAACTGGGGGACGCCGCTCTTCCTGGTGTTGCGCTGCAGGCTCCGCCGCCAGCGCGCCGCCTTGGTGAAGGACAGCTCGTTCGGGTTGAACTGGAAGGCGATGGTGTCGTAGCCGGTGCCCGGCTTGCCGAGGCCGCCGCTCGGCGGGTGAAGCAGCTCAAGGTAGGCGCGTTCGAGGCTGGGCGGCGGGCCCTGGCCGGGAGCCCCGGCCGGCGCGGAGGCCGTGAACGCCACGGGCGACGTCATGGTCAGCCTCCCCAGCCCGGTCCGAAGAACCCGTGATGGGCCAGCTCGACCGTCTCGGTGGCGGCCCTGGGCGTACCGGCGTCGAACCTCGGCCCCGTCCACCTGACCGGGACGACGTCCCGCAACCCCCAACTGGTGATCAGCTCGCCCGCCAGGGTACGGGCCTCGATGGTCGCCGTCCTGCGCGCCACCCCGTGCACGGTGCCCGCGAACCACTTGGTGACATCCTTGCTGGCAGCCGTCACCGAACGGGACAGGCGCACATTGGAGTACTTCACCCTGGTCGGCAGTTGCCAGACGTACCCGTTGTTGCCGCCCTCCTCGCGCTGCTCCATCTCCACCTCGCAGCCGAGCCCGTCGCAGCTGTCGAACGTCCCCAGATCATGCCCATCGATCTTGAGGACATAGCAGACCGCAACCGCAACCTCTTCCTCCGCCATCCTTCACCCCCCTTTTTTTTGCCGCAGGTCCGCAGTCAGTGGCGGGTCCGCAGTCAATGGCAGGTCCGCCGTCAGTGGCAGATCCATGCCAGTGGCAGGCCCATGCTCAGTACCGCAGGTCCATGGACAGCCCTCGCCGCTCCCGCTCCAACCGCAGCTCGGCCCTCAACCTCCGCAACAACGGTTCATAAACCGCCTCCACCAACTCATCCACCTTCAAACCCCCCTCCCGCTCGCCCCCCACCACCCGCCCAACCCGCGCCCCCTCCTCACACCCTCGCCCCACCCGCACCTCACCACCGCCTTCCCGCTCGATCTGCCCCAGCCCCTCCGCTCCTCGCACCGCCCACCCCTCACTTCCGGGCCCATGCACCACACATCCGTCACCCTCAGGCCCATGCAGCGCACACCTGTCACCCCCGAGCCCATGCACCGCCCCCTCGGGCCCTTGTGCACGCGCTTCCCTCCCAATCCCTCGCACTGCATGCGCTTCGCTCCCAAGCCCTCGCACTGCACGCGCCTCGCCCCCGAGTCCTCGTCCCGCACGCGCCTCGCCCCCAGATCCCTGTACGGCAGGCGTCCCATCCCGGGTTTCCCACACGGTCCGTGCGACTGGCGCTCGCATGTCCTCCGGCCCGGTCGCCGGTGCCGGAGCGGCTGCCGGAGCGGCCCACTCCTGCCGCCGTGGTTCCGCTGGCTCGAACCCGGAGAGATGATCTTCCGCCGGAGAGGGAAGAGGGAGCCCCGCGTGCCCCGCTTCCCCTGGCCAGGTCGGAGTCCGCCGCGCATCGCCATCCCTGCTGGCGCTCGTACCCGATCGGCTCCTGGGGTCTCCGAACAGGCCCGGCGTGAAGGAGCCCAGCCTGGGCGTGTGCGAACCGAGGGTGGGGGAGTTCGTGTCCCAGCCAAGGGTGGGGGAATCCATGTGTGAGCCAAGCGCGGAGGAGTCCCTGTGTGGGCCCGGAGCCGGGGAATCAGGGACATCCGACCTTGGAGGATTCGACGCAGAGGCACCCAGGCTTGGGGAGCCTGGTGTGGTGCTCAGCGTGCGGAAGTCCGGGGTGGTGCCCCGCGCAAGGGGGTGTGGTGTGGTGTCCTGCGCGAGAGAGTCCGATGCGGTGTCCCGGGCGGGGAGGTCCGGGGTGGTGCTTTGCCCCGGGAAGTCCGGCGTAGGGCTGTCTGGGCTTAGCGGGTCTGGCGTAGGGGGGCTTGGTCTTGGGGAGTCCGGTGGGAGGAACGCCGGGGAGATGACGCGCTGACCGGGGGATTCAAGCGTGCTTCCCGTGTCGATGGTGGTGCCAGGTGTGTCGATGGCGGTACTCGGCCGCTTCGGTGCGGCGGGAGTGGGTGATTCGCCACCGGTTGCGTCCGGCGTCGGAGCGAGAGGGGACTGCCGTACAGGCTCGGCGGTGAGCGGTTCGCCCAGGCCCAGCGGGCGCGGCCGGGAGGGGGCGCCGACGGGTCGCGGCACGACCGGATGGCCGAGCCCCTCACCAGGCGAGCGCTCAACCACATCCCAAACCGCCCCACCAGGACCCGCCCCACTCGGGTTTGTCGGCGTGCTGAGATTCGCTCCACTCGGGTTCGCCAGCGTGCCGAGGGGCGTGACATCAGGATTCGTCGGTGTGCCGAGAGCCGTCGTGTCAGGGTTCGCTGGCGTGCCGAGGGTCGTCGCGTCGGGATTCGCCGGCGTGTAAGGGCTCGTCTCACCTGGCCTTGTTGGCGTGCTGCGGCATGCCACATGCGGGGGCGTTGAGGTGTCGTGGGTTGTCACGTCGGGGTTTGTTGAGGTGTCGTGGGTCGTCACGTCGGGATTTGTCGAGGTGATGAGGGGCGTCACATGGGGGTTCGCCGGTGTGCTGGGGTTTGTCACGCCGGGGGGTGTCGATGCACCGAGGCGCGCCCGACCAGGGAATGTTGGCCTATCGAGGTGTGGCTTACCGGGGTTTGCCGACTCGCCGGAACTTGCCTCGTCGTGGTTTGTCGCGCTCGGATTCGTCGACGTGCCAGGTTCTGCCACACCCGGGTTCGACGTGGTCGAACCGGTCGCGTTCTCGGGTCTGGTCGTCGGGGCTTCGGTGGCCGCCGTGCCGCCTGGCAGCGCTGCCTGGCCACTGGGCGCATTTCCGGCTTGCCCGACTTCTGAGGCGGCGCGGCCGGGACCCTGGGCAGGGGCGGTCACCTGGCTGGGCGCGTCATCTACTCCGGTGGCCTCGATGGACGTGGTGCCCATCGCGGTGCCCATGGACGTGGCGTCCACGGGCAGGGGCCTCACGGACGGAGTGCTCACCGAGGCGGGGTCCATGGGCGGGGTGCTCACGGACGGGGTGCTCATTGAGGTGGCGTCCATGGAAGTGGTGTCGGTGGTGAAGGAGTCGATGTCAGTGGGGGAGTCGAGGGTGGTGGTGGTACCGAGGGTGGGAAGGGTGACGGATTCGAGGGTGTGGCCCGGGGGCTTCTCCTCTGTGGCGGCAGGCGGGAGTGGTGGGGCCTGCCGTACCGGATCGGTGTGTGGTTCGGGGCGGGTGGGATTGGGGCCTGCCGGCTTGGGGTTCGGGGGTGGGGGCCGGTGTGTGGCGAGGTGGGGTGGGTGAAGGGCTGGGGTGGGGAGGGTGGGTGAGTGAGGGCTTGGGGTGGCGAGGTTGTGGATGAGGCCGGAAGGGGCGTCGGGGGTGATCTGGTGGGTGAGGGGGGCGAGGAAGGATGGGTTGTGCCAGGTGGTGAGGGTTGCGGCGAAGCGGGTGGGGTGGATCACCTGGGGGTGGGGGGCGAGGATGCGGGTGATGGGTGGCAGCGTGCGCCACTCGGCGTGCGGGGTGGGCGTCGGGTTCCAGGAAGCCTGAGAAGGCATGGAAGGGCGGAGGAGCTGGGAGGCCCAGGAGGTCCAGGAGGTCCAGGAGGTCCAGTGCCAGGAGGGGCCAGAGGGGTGGGGGGTGTGTCTGGGGCGTGTCATTGGGGGCCGCCCTGTGAGGGGCCGAAGGTGGTGATCTCGGTGATGAAGCGGCGGCGGTCGGCGTGTTCCAGGTCGAGGATGTCGTTGAGGGGCCAGTGGAAGTGGTACGCGACGTAGGCGATCTCCCCGTAGAGACGGTCCGGCGCCTGGGTCACGATTCCCCCAGGCGGCTGCCCGAGAGGTCGACCTCGAACCCGTGCCCGCAGCCGGGGCAGTCCACGGCCGCGCGGGCGTGGCCCTCGCTGTTGACTCGGCGGTACAGGTCCTGCAGGAACGCCAGGTCGGCGGCGAAGAGGTTCTCGATGATGCCGGGGTGCACGTCGGTGACGCCGCCCAGGCGGGTGACCACCCGGCCGAGGAGTACGACGGTGAGGTAGGCGGCGTTCTCCCGTACCCGGTCGTCGCGTAGCGGGACGAGTTCGTCGCGGGCGGTGGCCAGGCGCATGACGCCGTCGCGGTGTAGAGTGCCGGACTCGTCGAGGTAGCCGCGCGGCAGCCGGAAGGCGAATTCGGTACGCAGGGCGGGGGATTCGGCGACGGCCGTCGATCGCCACATGCTCACTCGACCTCCATCTGCTCGTAGGTGACGATCAGGGTCTCGGTGAGCACGCTGGTGTCGCCCGCCTTCATGGCGCTGATCTCCAGGCTCTTCGGCCAGGCGTTGATCATCTTGTAGCGCTTGATGGGGTTGTTCTCGAAGTCGTAGACGATGATCGCGCCGCCCTTCCGGGCGTTGGTCATCCGGCCGAACTGGGCCTCTTTCGCCCACTTCTCGAAGCTGTTGTCGGCGGTCAGGCCCCGGGTGAGCGTCACCTCACCGGCTTTGGGGCGGCCGGGCAGCTTCTTGATGACGTACTTGCCGTCGGCGGTGTTCTGCCGCAGTTCGATGACGTCCTGCTCCATGCGGAGCCCGGACACCTCGCTGATCTGCTTGATGACGATGCCGTCGACCTCCAGGCCGAAGGAGTGGGCGACCGCGCTGTCGAGGTCGGGAAGTGCCATGGGAGATCTCCTGCGTTATTCGCTGACGAGGCTGGTGCCGCTAGCCATCTGGGCCAGCTTGAAGACGACGAACTCGGCCGGTTTCACCGGCGCGACCCCGATCTCACAGGTGACCAGGCCGTTGCCGATGTTCTCGGCCGGGTTGGTCTCCCGATCGCACTTGACGTAGAAGGCCTCTTCGGGGGTGAGCCCGAACAGCGCGCCCTTGCGCCACTCCACGACGAGGAAGGCGGCGATGGTACGGCGGATCCTGGCCCACAGGGCGTCGTCGTTCGGCTCGAAGACCACCCACTGGGTGCCGTTGAGGATCGACTCCTCCAGGTAGTTGAACAGGCGCCGGACGTTCAGGTAGCGCCATTCGGCGTCGGCGGAGAGGGTGCGCGCCCCCCAGACGCGGATCCCCCGGCCGGGCAGGACGCGGAGGCAGTTGACGCTGACGCCGTCCTTGTTGAGCAGGTCCTGCTCGTTGCGGGTGAGCTGGGTCTCCAGCGCGATCGCGCCGCGGATCACCTCGTTGGCGGGGGCCTTGTGCACTCCGCGGGTCGCGTCGTTGCGCGCCCAGATCCCGGCCAGGTGGCCGCTCGGCGGGATGCGCGTGATTCCCGAAGTCGCCGGGTCGAAGACCTTGATCCACGGGTGGTAGACCGTGGCGTACATGCTGGAGAAGTCGCCCAGGCCGCCCCGCCAGTCCAGCACTTCCTGCGCGGACAGCCCCGGTGGCACGTCGAGGATCGCCATCCTGTCGGCCATCAGCGTGCAGTGGTCGACGAGGGCACCCTGTACGGCCTTGACGCCGTCGGCGTCGATGGTGCCCTGTTCGAAGGCGCTCATCAGGTCGGGCATCGCGATCATCGTCACCGCGTCGACCGCTTCGAGCCCGCCGAAGCCGCTGCGCTCGTCCACGTCCCCGAGGTAGTCGTCCGGGGTCACCTGGGCGGGCAGCCCCTCTCCCGAGATCGCCGGCGCGGGCGGAGCCTTCAACGTGACGCTCTGCGGGTTCGGCTTGGCCAGCTCGGTGCCGGCCTCCTCGACCGTGATCAGCCGGGACTTGGACGCCACGGTGGTGATCACGTTGTCCCTGCCGCGTTTGATCGAGACGTTCTCGAAGGTCTCCTCGACCTTGCCGCCGCGCTTGACCGTGAGCGTGAACCGGTCCTCGGGCGGCTGTTCGCCCTCGGCGGCGGGGGGAGCCTCGGTGACCTCGACGCTGATCTCCCCGCGTCCGGTGCCTCCTGAGGGCAGTTCCTTGGCGACGATCCGGAAGGGGCCGAGTACCGCCTGCGGTTCCGGGGCGGGCGGCGTGGCGCCGTTGGAGCCGTTGGCGCCGATCCGGACCACGTAGCAGGCGGTGCCGCCGTTGAGGAAGTACCCGTAGACGGCGTGGGCGAGCCGGCAACCGTCGACGAACTCCCCGAACTCCTTGGTGTACTGGCTCCAGTTCGTCACCAGTGTCGGCACGGTGGGCCCTGTGGGCGCGAATCCAACGAAGGCGGCGACAGCCGTACCCACGCCTTCTATCGGTCTGGACCCGGCGGGTACCTCTTCGATGTAGACACCCGGTGACGAGTAGTCGGCCATCGGCCCTCCTTGGCAGTGTGGCTATGTCGTGTCCTCCCCTGTGTGCCGCCGCTGGGGCAGTCTGATCGGGCGGTCGTCGGGGCGGAGCCGGAGGGTCGTCGGGTCGCCTCTTCGGGCAGCGGGTTAGCCGACTACTCGTGCCGCCTCCGGCAGCCCTGCCGGAGGCGGCGAGGTCGCATCACGCGACGGCGGTCCCCTCAAGCTCGACCATCAGGTCGGGGATCGCCAGCCGTGCGACCCCGAGCATCGTGGTGGACGGTGCCACCCCGGCGGCGCCCAACCGCGACGCCAGCACGCCGTAGTGCTCGAAGAGCCGATCGGCGTCGGTGGTGTAGACGTTGAGCCGGACGAGGTTCGCGAGGGACATGCCGGCCTCGCCGAGCACGGCCTCCAGGTTGTCGAGGCTCAGCGCCAACTGCGCCGCCATGTCATCGGTATGCTGGGGCTTGCCGTCGCCGCTCATCGCGGTCTGCCCGGCGCAGTACAGGGTCCGGGTGTGCCCGGAGACGATCTCACCCTGGTTGTACCCCATCTCCACCGACCACGCCCACGGGTTGACTGCCGTTCGCTCCATTGCCACATCAGCTCCATTCGATTCGTTGATTACGTACGTCCAGCGGCTCGGTAGCCACCGTCTTTTCCGTCGTGTTGATGAGCCTCTCAGCGAATACACGACATCCTGTGTCGTGTATTTTCGGTAAAGTTTTCGTATGCGCGCCGACCGGTTGGTCTCGCTGGTGCTGCTGCTGCGGCAGCACGGTCGGCTGTCCGCGACCGCGCTGGCCCGCGAGCTGGAGGTGTCCACCCGCACCGTGCTGCGCGACATCGAGGCGCTGTCCGCAGCCGGCGTCCCGGTCTACGCCGAGCGCGGCCGGCACGGCGGTTTCGCGTTGTTGCCCGGTTTCCGGACCGAGCTCACCGGACTGAACCACGACGAGGCCCTTGCCCTGCTGGTCGCCGGATCGCGGCGCGGCGCGCAGGCATTCGGCCTCGGCTCGGCGCTCGCTTCGGCGATGCTCAAGGTGGTTGACGCGCTACCCGAAAGCTATCGGGACACCGCGGCCGACGCGGCCGAGCGATTGCTCATCGACCCGGAGACCGACCTCCTCTCGCGTCGACTGGTCGCTGAAGAGGCGCCTGACACCATCGTGGTCGAGGTCCTGCACGCGGTGCTCGCCGGACACAAGCTGCGCATCCACTACGCGGCTGTGGACCAGACCCCGAAGTGGCGCACGGTGGACCCGATCGGCCTGGTCACCGTACGCGACCGGGGCTACTTGCTGGCCACGAGGTCTGGCGCGGACCGCACCTACCGGCTGTCCCGGGTCTTGGCCGCCGAGGAACTCGCCGAACCCGCACAGCGCCCAGACCGGGTCGATCTGGACCGGGCCTGGCAGGAACGCAGCACCCAGTTTCGGACCGGCGGCGACCAGGTCACCGTGCTGGTACGGGTGAACCCGGCGCGGCGGGAGGACCTGGTGGGCACCGCGCTGGCCGTCCTCGCCGAAGAAGCCGACTCAGACGGCTGGCTGCGGCTGGAGGTGACCTTCCAAGATCCGAGACACGCCGAATGGGCGCTGTGGCAGCTCACCACGAACGCGGAAGCCCTGGCCCCGCAGTGGTTGCGCGACTCGCTGCGCAACCGCGCCGCCGCGATCGCCACCCGCTACGGAGTGTCATCCTGAGAGCCGCTCCGGCATTGGGTCAGCCGGGCGGACGCAGGACGGCGTCGAGGAGGTAGACGGTCGCGTTGGCCGTCTGGATGTTCGGGCACAGCACCTCGGCGTCGTCGTTCACGGTGATCTCGCCGCGGGTGGCCTCGGTGGTGATGGTGCCGGTCTGCATCGTGGTGAGCGTGGCGTCGGCCAGGTCCGCCGGGGACTTGCGGCCTTGGACCACGTGGTAGCCGAGGAAGCCGACGAGCGCCTCACGGTCGTCGAGCAGCTTGTCCAGCCTGTTCGTCGGGACCTTGTCGAACGCGTCGTTCACCGGTGCGAACACGGTGATGTCGCGGGAGGAGTCGAAGGTGGCGGTGAGATCCGCCTGCTTGATGGCCGCGACGAAGGACGACAACTCCGGAATGCCGGACAGGGCGGTGACCACGGGCTGCCCGGCCATCGTGGTACGGCTGCCGGCCCCCGACGACGGAAGGAGGTCGCAGCCCGAACGCGGGGAGGTGCGGGGCGGGGCGGGATACGGGCGGGGCTTCCTGGTCCAGGTCGGCCAATGCGTCGTCGGCGTGTGCGAGGTGGGAGGGGTCGTCGTCGGTGTGGAGTCCGGAGTCGTCTCGGGCGTGGTCTCCTCGTAGGGCGGCTTGGGCGAGGGATTGGGCTCGGCCGAAGTAGGAGGTTCGGGTGGTGAGGAGGTCAGGGTCACCGCAACGCAGACGCAGGTGAGGAGAACTCTGTGATCCATGGGTTGCCGCCCCCCGAAACGAGTCGTCACCTGGAGGCTGCCACCGGGCCTCGGCCGGGGCCAGCGCGAGGCATGCCGCGGAACGGGCGGAGTTCACCACCCTTCAGACGGCCCGGAAGGGCGGTTCATCCCCTCCTACGGACGATGAGGTAGTCGAAGTCCGTGGGCAGGTAGGTGATCCGGTCGGTGAACCACTCCACGGTGAACGCGCCGTCACCCTGGTCCCCCACGCACACGCCGGTCATGGCGACCGCGGACAGCTCGTCCTGCGTGGCGTCCGTGGTGAGCAGGACGATCCCGGAACCGTCCGCCAGCGGGCTGCGGATCCGCACCGGATCTCCGTTCGGGGTCACCGCGGTGGTCGTGTTCACCCCGGCCAGCGAGGGGTCGCCGGAGTCGATGACGAGCCAGTTGAACGAGATGTCCCTGGGCACCGGCGCCAGGTCGAGGGTGGCGACCCTGAACGCGCCGTCGCTCTTGGCGTCCACCCGGAGGCCGGTGATCGTGCTGTCCAGCGGCTCGGTCGTCTCCACGGTCAGCAGGATCACCGATCCGCCGGTGGCCGTCTCCGCCGGAACGTCCAGCCGGTTCTCCCCCGGCGGGATCGTCCCCGACCCCGCCTCGTACGGCAGGCCGCCGATCGTCCCGCGCGGCTTCTTCACCACGAGGTAGCCGAAGCGGATCCCCTCCACCCCCGACCCGTCGACCGTCTGGACCGAGAAGGAGTCATCGCCCCGGCCGGTCACGCCGAGGGATCCGGCGGGCCGCAGGTCGCGGGTGCGCGGCTGGCCGGTCTCCGTCGTGGGCAGGGCGGCCCCGGTCAGGTCGGGGGTGACGAAGATCTTCGAGTCGCCGGTCAGGCCGGGCGCCTGGACGGAGGCGTACCCGCCGCTGAGCGTGCCGTCGCCCGCGGCGTACGGCTCCCGGGTGGGCGGTGGCGGCGCCGCCTGCTTCGGCTCCTCCCGCAGTGCGTTGACCGCGACGATCGCGACGACGGCGAGGAGCGCCAGGCTTACGACCGCGACCACGGCCTTCAACGCCCACGGCGGGAACACCGGCAGGATCGTCCTGGTGCCTTCGGCGTGGATCGACAACTCCCCGTGGTCCATGCTCGCCACCACGGAGAAGGGGACCTCCCGAGGCTCCCCGGTGAGGGAGGGCCGCGCCGAGACGCGCAGCGGCAGCTCGGTGCGGCCGGGGTCGATCAGGACGTCGGCCTCCGGCAGCGAGAAGCGCAGCGTGTTCTCGGCGTCGGTGGCGTTCAGCCGCGTCCGGTGGGCCAGATTGCCGCGGCTGATCAGCGCGATCTTGTGCCGGGTCCGCCAACGGCCTCGGGCGGTCTTCGGGGACAGCTCGACTGAGAGGTCGTCGAATCCGCTGACGGCGCAGGTGCCGTCCGCGACCGCCGAGACGCCCTCGTTGACCAGGGAGCGGGCCAGCACGGTGAAGCCCGCCGTACCCGCCAGAACGGATGAGGAGCGCGGCGGGGTGAGGACGAGCGCGCCCTCGGCCGTGGCGCCCGGCGGGATCACAAGCTCGGCCGGCTCCACGCTGGCGAACTGCGCCGCGTCCCCCTGGACCAGGACCTTGACCTGCTCGACCCGGGTACCTCTGTTGCGCACGGTCACGGTCGCGGAGACCTGCCGGCCGGGCGTGACGGAAAGGGCCCGCTGGGACAGCCCGACGGCGATCTCGGCGTGCTGCTCCGGCGGGGGCGGCTCGGCGGCCTGCGGCCGGCGGGTCTCCTCCGGCCGGTCGTTCCTGTCCCAGGCGAGGTACTCGCCGCACTCGACGCAGAACCTGGTGCCGTCCGGGTTGATGTCGCCGCAGTTCGGGCAGGTGATGCTCATTCCAGTCCTTCGGTGCGTACCGCGAGCGGCGTCGTGACCGGTGGTGCCACGGGCTCCGGGGGCTCGGTCATGATCGGGGCGCTGATCACGACGTTGACGAACGGCCGCAGGCCCGCGTCGGAGGCGGCCAGCACCTCCGCCAGGGCGCGGTCGTCGGGCGGCGGCAGGGCGACCGCCATCGTGACGGGTAGCCCGAGTTCCGCCAGCGAGCCCGTCAGCCGGTCGGTGGGGAGGGCGTCCCGGGCGAGCAGCGCCCGCAGGATCGCGTCCAGCAGCCGGTGCTCCTCCTCCGGCTGCCGCGCCAGTACGGTCACCAGGTACGACAGCCTGATGTAGCGCGGCGGGCGACGCCTGGCGGTCACGGTGCCGTCCGGGCTGTACTCGTTGACCGTGCCCTGCCGGCGCCTGCCCAGGTCCTCGCGAATGTCATAGAGGTGCAGGTGCACCGCCGGGGTGTCACCCTCCCGGCCGGGCGCGCCGAGCGACACCTCGGTCTTGGAGCGGGGCAGCGCCTCCCGGCGGATCAGCTCCCGCAGCGCGTCGTCGACCTCGCCGATCATCCCGCCCGTCCTGCTCACAACAGCCCGTTGCGTAGGGCGTAGGCGACCGCGTGGGCGCGGTTGCGGAGATGGAGCCGGCTGGTGATGTCGTGCAGGACGGTCTTCACCGTGCGTTGCGAGTAGGACAGGGCGGTGGCGATCTCCGCGGTGTCGTACCCGTCCGCGACCAGGCGCAGCACCTGGACCTCCCGCTCGGCCAGACCGGCGAAGTTCAGCCCGCGCGGGGTGAGCAGGTCGCCCTGAACCCGGCGGACCTGGGTGAGCAGCCTGCCGAGCAGATCCGGCGGCATGGTGCCCGCGCCGGCGGTGACGGACTTGATCACCGAGACGAGCCGGTCGGGGCTGGCCTCGGCCCGCCGGACGACGCCCGACACGCCGATCTCGACGATGGCGAGCAGCCCGCTGTCGTCCACGGACCCGGCGACGACCACCAGCCGCAGGTCACTGTGGCAGCGCAGGGTGCGCAGGACGCCCAGGGTGTCGGGACAGACGGTGTCGGCGACCACCAGCGCGACGCGGGCCGTCTCCGGGCGGTCCGTCTCCAGGATCTCGACCTCGGGTCGCTGCTTGAGCTGGCTCAGAACCCCGGCGCGGGAGATGGGGTCGTGGGCCCGCACGACCACCTGGATACGCTCCATCCGATCTCCATTCGGCACCCGGTCGACTGGCTGGGCGGATACCTCCGAAAATCGCATATCCAGCATTCCGAATGCGGACGTACCCGCCTGGAAAAGGCCAGAGTTCGTCCAGCAAACCTTTACCGCGCGACGGCGTGAATGTCGTGATTTCTCGCGGGACCCGGATCTTATTCTCCGTCGTGGAGCACAAGTCCAAGATTGGAGCCGGACATGGCATCTCTGAGCGTCGGGGCCATCACCCGGAACGTGACGGTGAGGTCCATCAACGACACCACCTCCTCCGGGCTGGGCAGCGGGTTCAACGTCGGCAACACGGCGCCCGTGACCGGGCGGGCGCTGTCCACGCCCGGCGTCCCGCTGACGGTCCAGATATCGGCGGAGAACGACCGGGGAGACGGCAACACGTGCACCTTCGTGGTCGCCGACCCGTCGGGGAGCGGACTGTTCCTCGGCGAGGCGTCCCTGACCTGGCCGGAGGGCGACACCAGCGTCGGATGGGTGGAGTTCAGCAACTTCCCGATCCAGGCCGACGGCGTCACCCCGGTGGGCGACTGCGACTACGCCATCTCCCTGAACCACGACACCGACGTTTCCAGCGGCACGCAGGTCGGCGTCCGCGTCTTCACGCTCTGACGGCAAAAGGAGAAGGACATGGACCAGGAACCGGATCTGGAGACCCTGCCCGATGTGGAGATCCCCGGGCGGCTGCCCGAAGAGGGGGACGTCGCGGTCACCCAGCTTCCCGTGTGGGAGACCTGCCTGCTGTTCCGCGGGCGCCCCTGGCAGACGATCCCGATCTCCGCGGAGTCCCCGGAGGACGCGGCGCTGATCATGGACGCCTTCGTCGCCAAGATCAACGCCATCCTCGTCCAGCGGCGCTACCCGCCCGGGACGTGCACCTGGACCGCCAACGCCTGCCCCTGAGTGATGTCAGGGGTCCGGAGGACTGACCTCGAGGTGGCGGTGCAGGCGGCGGAGGGCGAAGGCGAGTTGTAGGCGCAGGCGGCCCTGGGGGGTGCGGACGTTCCAGCCGAGCAGGTGGTCGGTGTGGGTGAGCCGGTCCTGCAGGGTCGAATGGTGCACGGTCAGGGTCGTCGCGGCGGCGCGGAGGCTCGGGGCGAAGGCGACCGCGTGGAGGGTGGTGAGCATCCAGGGCGCGGCCGTACCGGCGTGGTCGAGGGCGCGGACGTCGGGGACGGGCTCGGTGGCGGGGCCGACGGCGGCGGCGAGGACGGCGAGGCCGCCGAGGTCGTCGGCGTACACCACGCGCGGGCCGGGGTCCTGGTCGGTGCCATCGGCGGCCAGCCGCAGCGCGACGCGGGCCGCGGGCCACGATCCCGGCAGGTCGAAGATCGGCACAGCGGGTCCGATCCCGGCCCGTCTGCCGCCGAACAGGGCGGGTGCATCCCGCGTGGATCCGTTTCGCCTGTCGGGGAACGCCGGCGATCCGGCAGGTTCGATCCTGGCCGGGCCGCCTTCCAGCGCGACGGCGTGGGCTGAGACGGTGTCGCGCAGTCCCAGGCGGCGGGCGGCCCGGAGCCGGGTCGGTTCGGGGGCCGAGGCGTCGAGCAGTACCTCGACCAGGGCGGGGTCGTCGGCCGGCGGGGTGGCGGGTGCCCGGCCACGGGTGCGGTCCAGGACGTCACGGGCGGCCGCGGCGGCCCTTTCGAGCACCATGGAGTCGACCGGTCCGGCGGGCCCGGCGCGTTCCAGCCACAGCTCCGCCGTCCCGCCGGGCACGGGTGCGCTCGGCCAGCTCTCATCCGGCGCACCGGAACCGTCCTCGCGCCGCCCGTCGGCCAGCACGCGTACGTACACGCGGCGGTCGGCGTCGACCAGCCGCGCCGGGCAGCCGGCCAGCACCGCCGCGCCGCGGACGATCGCCTCCAGACCGGCGCGGGCCTCCACGAGCCGGTCGAAGTACTCGATGGCCCGGAGTGCGGCGCCCGCGTCGGGGTCGAGCGCGGTGAGCCGGCCGACGAGGTCTTTCACCAGGCCATCCTGCCTCGGCGCGGGGGTGACGGGCCAGCCCCGGTCAGGTTCCGAGCAGGCGCCGCAGCCAGCGCGTCCGCGCGGCCCTGGCGTCCTGGGAGACGGCGGCCTGCGGGGCCATCCTGTCGAAGCCGTGGAAGCCACCCGGCCATACATGCAGCTCAGCCCGGCCGCCCGCCTGCCAGATGCGGTCGGCGTAGGCGACGTCCTCGTCACGGAAGGTCTCCGCCGAACCGACGTCGATGAACGCGGGCGGCAGTCCGGACAGGTCGGTGGCGCGGGCGGGCGCGGCGTAGGGGGAGACGTCCGGGCCGCCGCGCTCGTCGCCGAGCAGCGCCGTCCAGCCGGTTTCGTTCGAGGTACGGTCCCAGACGCCGAGGCCGGCCATCTGCACGCTGGAGGGGGTGTCGTTGCGGTCGTCGAGCATGGGGCACAGCAGCATCTGCCCGATCAGCGCCGGGCCGCCCCGGTCACGGGCCAGCAGGGCCAGCGCGGCGGCCAGCCCGCCACCCGCGCTGGCACCGGCGACCAGCAGCCGGCCCGGGTCGATGCCTAGCTCGCCGGCGTGCTCGGCAGTCCAGACCAGGCCCGCGTAGCAGTCTTCGATCGGGGCGGGGTGCGGGTGCTCGGGCGCCAGCCGATACTCCACCGAGACGACCACGAGTCGCAACTCCTGCGCCCAGTCGAGCATCTCGGCCATGCCGGTGCGCTTGTCGCCGACGATCATCCCGCCGCCGTGCGTGTGGTAGATCGCCCCGAGCGGCGTGGTGACGCCCGAGGGACGGCAGATCAGCAGGGAGACGCCAGACGGCCCGGGAACCGTGCGCTCCTCCACCTCGAACGCGCCACCCCGGCTGAGCTCCTCGTCGGTGGGCGGCACCATCCCCGGAATCCCCTGACGCAGCGCCGGGATCATGTCGGCGGTGAACGCGGACGGCAGGCCCAGTACGGCAAGCGCCGCGGCCAGCTCCGGGTCAAAGGGCGGCGGCGGGCCGACGGACGAATAGGAGGGCAGGTTCGTGGTCAAGGAAACCTCCGCTGTCGAGAACATCGCGCACGTAGCCATCGTGAGCCGCCGCCGGCCGATCGATCGAGTGCCACGCGGCGGCCATTACCCGCCATCTGGCGGATTCGGGGGAGATTTCGCCCAGCCCGCCGCCTGGTTTCTGAGCCGCCTCACCCGCGCGACGCGATGAAGATCAGCTCCCGGCTGCCCGAGTCGGCGGGCAGCCGGTCCCAGTCGCCGTAGACGTGCTCCACCAGGAATCCGGCCTCGGTGAGCGACCGGGTCAGCGTCTCCCGGGAGCGGAACCGCACCTCACCGGTGGACACCAGCTTCTGCCCGGAGGAGGCGAAGTGGTAGTGGATCTCGAACCGCACCCGGTCGTACTGGACGTCGATCAGCCGCTGCCATACCTCGACCCTGCCGAAGGTGGCGTCGTAGATGTGCCGGCGGGAGGCCTGCGGCGTCCAGGTGGTCCAGGGGCGCATGTGCGGGTTGCGGCTTTCGAACGCGATGCGTCCACCGGGCCGCAACGACCTGTGGATGGCGGCGAGCGTCCGCCGCCAGGCTTCGTCGTCGACGATCACCTGGGCCACGTGGCCGGTCAGCAGGGCCAGGTCCGCACCCAGGTCCCCCAGCCGGCTCGCGTCCCCTTCCAGCCACTGGACGAGGTCGCCGCCCGGACGCAGGCGGGCGACGCCGAGCATGGCGGGCGACGGGTCGACGCCGGTCATCTGGTGGCCGCGTTGCGCCAGCTCGCAGGTCAGCAGGCCGGTGCCGCAACCGGCGTCGATGATCGACGAAGCGGACAACTCAGTCGCGAGCCCGATATAGAACGAGGTGTCGGCGGCGAACGGATTCAGCGTGTCGTAGAGAGCGACAAGACGAGGGTCGGTGTACTCCTCAAAAATGGCCACGGCGGCAACCGTAGGGAGTGTGACCGGCGGCCGTCGAGTCACGTTCGGGTACGCGTCCGGCCGCCACTGGCAAGCGGGGAGTCGAACCCCGCCTTGTACGCGTAGCGGCTAGTGGAATCCGGGTGTGAACCGCCAGCCGGAATAGGCGCCGGACAGCCGCGGGAGGTGGCCGTCCCAGCTCGCGGCGGTCAGCGGCGCCGCGTCCCGGAGGGTGACCCGGCCCGACCGGATGTCGAACCCCCAGGAGAAGCCGAGCATCGCGGACACCTCCCGGGTGACCATCGTCGGCGAGAAGCACAGAAAGCTGTGCGCCACCCAGGCCATGTCCTCGTGCAGATCGCGCGAGGGCGCGTCGAAGAGCGTCGGCCGCACCCCGAACCACGCGTACGGCACGTCCAAATCCCTATAGAAGCCCAGCGGATCGGGAGCGAAGCCGCTCCCGGCGTCGGTGCTCTCGACCAGTTGCACCCACCCCATCACCGAGGTGTATCCACGACCGGCGTGCTCGATCACGGCGGTACAGGTGGCGAGGTCCCGGGCGCCGTCCGGAAACCGGCAGCCGAGGCCGACGGCGTCGTCGTTACGGGCGACCTCGACGTCGACCGTCCCGTCGACTCCGCGCAGCCGGAAGGGTAAGCGCATGCCTCACTCCTCGATGGTGATCCCCATCGCGCCCGCCAGCGCGTAGACGAGTCCCTGGGCGTCCCCGCTCTTGATGATCGCGCCCTGGAAGCTGGTCACGCCACCGATTCCCGGCAGCGTGCAGTCGGCGAACCGGGTCCCCTCCATCTGGGCGCCGGAGAACTGGGCCCTGGTGAGGTCGCAGTGCTCGAACCGGACCCCGCGCAGGTCGGCGTTCTGGAAGTTGGCCTCCGGCAGCACGCAGTCGCGGAACACCGTGTTCTTGAACGTCGAGAACCGGAACCCGATCAGGTCGGCGCGGCAGGACTCGAACAGCACATCCCGGAAGGCGCACTCCGACCAGGTCATGCCGGTCAACCGGCTCGCGGCCACCCGGGTCCGGTGCATCCCGGCCGTCCTGGCCGCCAGGTTCGACAGGTCGCAGCGCTCCATGTCCACGTCGGTGAACCCGCCGCGCCGCATCCGCGTCCCCGACAGCCGCACCTCGACGAGCCGGCAGCTCTCGAAGTCGGCCCCTTCGACGTCGCCGGAGGACAGGTCGACGCCTCTGAGCTCCAGCGAGCGGTAGGTGCCGTCATCCTCCAGCGCGGGCTCCGCGGGGGTGAGCGACGCGGGGATCTTGGGGGCTGCCGGCTCTTTCAACCGCTTCGGCCGTACGGGAGAGGTGCGGGAAGACATGATGCGGAGCCTAGCCCGCGCGTACGACGGGAGGGCCCTCGCTGGCCTGGATGAGCACGAAGCCCTGCCCCTGGAAGGAGAGTTGCATGGCCTCCCCGCTGCCCCGGCCGATCAACGCCCCGGCCTTCATCGTCCGGTTGACGCCCACGTGCAGCCCGGCGCTCCAGCACACCGCGGACTGGCCGTCGGCGAAGGTCGGCAGTTGCGAGGTGTCGAGGAGCACGGGCGCGCCGTGCGCGGTGACCGCCACCCACCCAGTCCCCCTGACCGTGGTGTTGAACAGTCCGCCCGCCGCGATCCCCGCCCCCTGCACGCGCTGGATGTCCCAGGTGAGCTGGGGATCGAAGGCCAGCAGATTGCGCCCGTTGACGGTGAGAGCCTCGTTCTCCAGATAGAACAGGTGGATGTCGTCGGCGTTGTCGGCGAGGTACAGCAGCCCCTGCCCTCGGACGCGCATCAACGGCACGCCTTCGCCGGTCACCATCTTCTTGAGGAACTTCCCGGCTCCGCCGCCCTCGTAGTCGAAGTCCATCTGCCCCTGGAAGGCCACCATGGACCCCTGCCGGGCGAGCACCTCGTGCGGAAGCTGAACCCGCAGCATCTTGGCGTTCTGCAGGACGAAGTTACCGGGAACCGCCTGGGCGTCCAGGTTCCCGAAGAGCGCGCTGCGCATGTGGTCCCTTCTCTGGCGTAGCCGACATGGGTACAGACGAACAGCCCGGGGTGTCCGTTCCCTCCCCGGATAGGTGATCTTGGTTGGTTCATTGCCGTCTCCCTGACTCCGCGAGGGTAGGAGTGCGGGGTGACGAAAGCCCGCGCGCTGCTCCCACTGGTGCTTCCCGCACTCGTCGTCGGCGTCGGGTGCAGCCTCGTCCTGCTCGTGATCAGCTTCGCCGCCGAGTCGTTGCAGCACCTCATCTGGCCCGACGGGTCCCCCGTCTGGTGGCCGCTGCTCATCCTCACGCTGACCGGCCTGGCGGTGGGCCTGCTGATGTGGAAGATCCCGACAGGCCCCGACCCGGCCACGGAGAGCCTGGTCGGCCCGCCCCTCCCGGTACGCGTCATGCCGGGCATGCTGCTCGCCTCGATCCTCACGCTGGCCGGCGGGGTGAGCCTCGGCCCGGAGAACCCGATCACCGCGGCCACCATCGCGTTCGCGGTCGCCCTCGGCGGTCGCCTGATGCCCTTGGTCGGCGCGCCCGTCTGGCTGGCGCTGGCGGTGGCGGGAACCGTGGGCGCGATGTTCGGCACGCCGGTGGCCGCCGCGCTCATCCTGTCCGAGATGGCCCTGGGCAGCACGTCGGAGCCGCTGTGGGACCGGCTGTTCGCGCCGCTGATCGCGGCGGGCGCGGGCGCGGCGACGACGGTGCTGCTCGCGGCACCGCTCCTGTCCGTCCAGGTCCCCGACTACCCGGGGGTACGGCTCGGCGACCTGCTCACCGGCGGCCTGGTGGCGGCGGTCGCGGCCGTGCTGGGCATGGTCGCCGTCTATGTCTTCCCGCACGCCCACCGCCTGTTCCACCGCGCCTCCCACCCCGTGCTCAGGCTGACCCTCGGCGGTTTGGCGCTGGGCGTGCTCGGCGTGATCGGCGGCCAGATCACCCTGTTCAAGGGCCTGGAGGAGATGAAGGAGCTGACCGAGCACGCGGCGGCCTACACGGCCGGGGCACTGTCGCTGATCGTCGTCGTCAAGCTGACCGCGCTGGTGATCTCGGCCTGCTGCGCGTTCGTGGGCGGGCGGATCTTCCCGACGGTCTTCGTCGGGGTGGCGCTCGGGCTGCTGGCGGCCCGGCTGCTGGGCATGCCGGAGCCGCTCGCGATCGGTTGCGCGGTGCTCGGCCTGGTCCTGGCGATCACCCAGCAGGGCTGGCTCAGCCTGTTCATGGCGGTGACCGTGGTGACGGATCTGGACCTGCTGCCGGTGCTCTGCCTGGCGCTGCTGCCCGCCTGGCTGATCGTCACCGGCCGCCCGCAGATGGTGATCTCCGATGCGCACGAGGAACCGACACAATTGCCTCCATGAACGAGCGATGGCAGGAGATCGGGGACCGCGTCTACGTCCGGCGGCACGAGTCGTACGACATGAACGTCAGCCTGGTCGTCGGCGACGGGCACTGCCTGGTGCTCGACACGCGCATGTCCCACCGGGAAGGCGCCGACCTGGTCAGGGCGATCAGGACGATCACCCAGGACCCGTGGACGGTGGTCAACAGCCACGCCCACTTCGACCACTACTTCGGCAACGCGATGTTCCTGCCCGCGGAGATCTGGGCGCACGTGCGGTGCGTCGAGGAGATCCAGCGGAGCGGGACGGAGCAGCGGGCCGCCGTCGCCGAGTTCTCGCCGCCCGAGCGGCGCGAGGAGGTGGAGGAGGTGCAGATCGTGGCACCGGACCAGACCTTCACCGACCGGGCGGCGCTCGACATCGGCGGCAGGACCGTGCACCTGCGCCACTTCGGCCGGGGGCACACCGACAACGACATCGTCCTGCACGTGCCCGACGCGGGCGTGATCCTCGCGGGCGACCTGGTCGAGGAGGGCGCGCCGCCCTCCTTCGGCGACAGCTACCCGCTGGACTGGCCGGGCACGCTCGCGGCCGTGCTCCACGAGCTGCCGGGCGAGGTGATCGTCCCGGGGCACGGCGCGGTGGTCGGCCGGGCCTACGCCGAGACCCAGCTCGCCGACCTCGCCCTCACCGCGGAGGTGGCCCGCAGGGCGTACACCGAGGGGCTGCGGCAGCACTTCCGCGAGATCCCGTACCCGGAGGAGGTCGCCAGGAAGGCCATCGAACGGGCCTTCCTGCAACTGGACGCTTAGATCACCCGCGTCAGCGGGAATCTCGCCACGAATCCGCCGTCCACGGCCGCCAGCGAGCCGCCGTGCACCACCGCGATGTCCCTGGCGATCGACAGGCCCAGGCCCGAGCCGCCCACGTCCCTCGCCCGGGCCTCGTCCAGCCGGGTGAAGCGGTCGAACACCGCCTCCCGGTAGGCGGGCGGCACCCCGGGACCGTCGTCGCGGACCTCCAGGACCGCCTGGTCGTCCTCCGCCCTGACGAGTACCTTCACGGTCGCGGTGGCGTGCCGTACCGCGTTGTCGACCAGGTTCGTGACCAGTCGGTCGATGTGGCCGCGTACGCCGTGGACCACCACGTCGGGGGCCACGTCCAGGGTGAGCTCCACTCCGGGCCTGCTCCTGGCCCGCAGGGACTCCTCGGCCGCGGCCTGACCGAGGTCCAGCTCCGCGGCGCGCAGCGGCTCGCCCGCGTCCAGCCTGGCCAGCAGCAGCAGGTCGCCGGCCAGCGACTGCAGCCGCTGCACGTCGGTCAGCGCCTCGACGGTCAGCTCGCTCGGCTCGGCCAGCTCCAGCCGGGCGCGCAGTGTCGCGATCGGGCTGCGCAGCTCGTGCGCGGCGTCGGCGACGAACCGTTTGTGCGTCTCCACGGCGGACTCCAGCCGGTCGAGCGTCCCGTTCACGGTGCTGGCCAGGGCCGCGATCTCGTCCCCCGACTCCGGTACGGGCACCCGCTGGTGCAGGTCGCGCGCGGTGATGTCGGCCACCTTCCGGCGGATCGCGGCCACCGGCGCCAGCGTCCTGCCGACCGAGAACCAGGTCATCGCGGCGACCACGAGCAGCAGTAGCGGCACCCCCGGCAGCAGCACGCGGTTCAGCGTGTCCAGCGCCTCCTCGGCCCCGGCCAGGGAGGCCCGCCCGGAGATCCGCAGGTTCTCGCCGGCGGTCGTGGCGACCTCCATGGTGGCCACCGCGTACTCGCTGATCGGCGCCCAGCTCACGGTGCCCGCCGGCTCGGTGGTGGACATCAGCACGTCGGGGTCGAAGACGACACCGGGACGCGCGGGCCCACTCTGCACGGCGGTCTGGGCGTACGGCAACGCGGCGATCACCTTCTTGGCCGCCTCCGCGTCCGCGCTGGCCCGCAGGCTGCCGCGCAGCGAGGACACCAGGGCCAGGGCGGCCACGCCGAGAGCCAGGGCGACGACCAGGGTGGCGGCGAGGGTGGCGCGCAGCCGTACCGACGAGAGGTTCACGCGGCCTCCAGCCGGTAGCCGGCACCGCGTACGGTCACCAGGGTCGTCCGGCCGAACGGCAGGTCGATCTTGCGGCGCAGCGCGCTGATGTAGACCTCGACGATGTTCGGGTCGCCGTCGTAGGAGAAGTCCCACGCCTGGGCCAGCAGTTCGCTCTTGGAGACCACTTCACCCGCCCGGCGGGCCAGCCCGTGCAGCACCGCGAACTCCTTGGGGGTCAGCCCGATCTCGGTCGAGCCCCTCCGGCAGCGTAGCCCGGCGGGGTCGATGACCAGGTCGCCGACGGTGAGGCTGACGGGCCGCTCGGTGCCGCCGCGCCGGACCAGCGCCCGCAGCCTGGCCAGCAGCACCACATAGGAGAACGGCTTGGCCAGGTAGTCGTCGGCTCCGGTGTCGAGCGCCTCGGCCTCGTCGTACACGCCGTCCTTGGCGGTCAGCATCATGATCGGCGTCCAGTTGCCCGCCTCGCGCAGCCGGGTGCAGACGGCGTAGCCGTTCATCCTGGGGAGCATCACGTCCAGGACGATCACGTCGTAGGCGTTCTCGGTGGCCATCCACAGGCCGTCCCGCCCGTCGTAGACGACGTCGACCGCGAAGCCCTCACCGACCAGGCCGCCCTTGACCAGGTCGGCCAGCCGCTGCTCGTCCTCCACCAATAGCACTCGCACGCGCTCCAGCGTGCCCTACCGCACCTAAAGCCAACCTGAAGATCATTTCGGCTGCGTTCAGGGTGGCTTCAGGTTCGCCCGGCCAGGCTGCTGATCGCACCCTTTCCCAACGAAGGAGAGTTCATGTTCAAGCGACGCGTGGTCATGCTGCTGGCCGCCGGACTTCTGGCGACGGCGGGACTGACCGGCTCGGCGATGGCGTCTGAGGACGTCCCGCCGGCCGGGGTGAAGGCCGTCTGCACGACGAGCGACGGCAAGACGTTCGAGGTCACGGATAGTGTGCCGGCCACCGTCATCGCGGATGCCGAGGGCGCCGCGGCCGTTCAGGTGGAGCGGATCGATCGGGTCGAGGCCATGCCCGCTGAGACCGTCACCCCGGCCACGACCGTTTCCGCCGGCGAGATGGTTCAGTCGGGGCCCGCGACGGCGGGCGGTGAGGGCGTCGCCACTTTCGAGATCGACGCGGCCGCGCCCGGCGAGGGCCCGTCGGTGACCGGCGTGGACGGGAAGCTCAAGGCGGTCACGATCACTTGTAGGTCGTCGAAGTAGCGGGGCCGCCTGCCGTACCGGACCACGGGGGACCGGTGCGGCGGGCCCCGGCACGAGGAACGCGCGCTCCCTCATGGGAGCGCGCGTTCTCGAGGTGGTTCAGGACAGCTTGCGAGATGTCTCGTTCGCCTTGTCGGCCACCTTGTTCGCGACCTTGTCGGCGTCTTCGGAGACCTGGCTCGCGCCCTGGTCCGTCTTTTCGCTGACCCACTGAGAGGCATCCGAGGCGGAGTCCTTCATGTGGTCGGTCCACTGCTGTGCGTTGCGACGGTAGAACACGTAGCCCGCCGCGCCCAGAGCCAGTCCGGCGAGCAGGATCATGATCGGCCACCGCCGGGACTTCGCCGGGGTGGGATACATCTTTTCCGCCGCCTGTATCAGCAACGCGCTGACCCGCGGGGCGATTTGATCCTCGACCCGGTGGGCTGCGTGGTCTAGCCTTGGAGCAGCCCAGTAACGGGCGTCTTCGATTCGATGAGCGGCGGCCACCTTGGCCTGGCCCGCCATCGGTCCGAGCCGGTATCCGGCCCGTCTAGCCTGGGCCTTCATCCGGCCCGTCCACGTGTGCGGCATATCGAGCACAACGCGGTTCCTTCTCAGTGTCAGGGACACGACAACCTCCCCTGTCGTTGGGGCCCCGCAGCGTGACCTTCCCGGTACGGAGCCGCTCAATCCTGGCGCGCCATGGGAGGATGCTGCCCAGGCCCAACGGCCTTATCCATCAAAACACCACAAAACCAACCCTGTGCAACAGAGGGGGCAGCGCCTCGTGGCTGAGAAGCTGATCGCAAACCTGCAGACCAACCGTGGCACGATCAAGGTCGAACTCTTCCCGAACCAGGCGCCGAAGACGGTCCGCAACTTCGTGGAACTCGCCGAAGGCACCCGGGAGTGGACTCACCCGGCGACCGGTGAGAAGAGTCACGACAAGTTCTACGACGGCACCATCTTCCACCGCGTCATCAGCGGATTCATGATCCAGGGTGGTGACCCGCTGGGTCAGGGCACCGGCGGTCCGGGATACCAGTTCGACGACGAGTTCCACCCGGACCTCTACTTCAACCGCCCCTACCTGCTGGCCATGGCCAACGCGGGCATCCAGATGGGCCGGGGTACGAACGGCTCGCAGTTCTTCATCACCGTCACCACCACGCCGCACCTCAACGGCAAGCACTCCATCTTCGGCGAGGTCATCGAGGGCAAGGACGTCGTCGACGCGATCGCCAAGACCGCGACCGACCGTCGTGACCGCCCGGTGGACGAGGTCGTCATCGAGTCGGTGACGATCGAGCGCGTCTGAGCGCGGCATCCTGCGGGGACCTGCGGCGACGCGCAGCAGGTCCCCACAGGCCATAGGCTGGCAATCCTGTGGACAACTGCACGGTCGAAGGGGTCACGAGCGCGTCATGACCAGCCAGCCGCCCATCCCGCCCTCGCAGCCCGACCAGCCGGCCGAGGCTGTGCCGACCTGCTACCGGCACCCCGGCCGCGAGACCTGGGTGCGCTGCCAGCGCTGCGAACGCCCGATCTGCCCTGACTGCATGCGCGACGCGGCAGTCGGCTTCCAGTGCCCCGAATGCGTCGCAGAGGGCAACAAGTCGGTACGGCAGGCCCGCACCACGTTCGGCGGTGCGGTCGTGGCAGCCCCGCGGGTGACCTGGGTTCTGCTCGCCGTCAACGTCCTCGCCTACGTGGCCGAGCTGCTGAACCCGCAGTCCGTGATCAGCAGGTTCTCCACCAACTCCTACCTGATCGCCTACGAAGGAGAGTGGTACCGGCTGATCACCGGTGCCTTCCTGCACGCCCCGCCGCCCTCGTTCTGGCACATCCTGTTCAACATGTGGGCGCTGTACGCCATCGGCCCCGAGCTGGAGCGCCGCCTCGGCCACACCCGCTTCGCCGCTCTCTACCTGCTGTCCGCGCTCGGCGGATCGGTGGCCGTCTATCTGTTCGGCCTGGCCGCCGTGGGCGCCTCAGGAGCCATCTACGGCCTGTTCGGCGCCCTGTTCGTGGTCAGCAAGCGGCTCGGCTACGATCCGCGTGGCGTGCTGTGGCTGATCGGCCTCAACGTGCTGATCACCTTCGTCGTGCCCAGCATCAGCTGGCAGGGTCACGTCGGCGGCCTGATCACCGGTGGCGTGCTGGCCGCCGCGTTCGCCTACGCGCCGGAGAAGAACAGGAACACGGTGCAGCTCGGCGCGGCCCTCGCGGTGCTCGCGCTGCTGGTGCTGGCGGTCGCGGTGCTGCCACCCTTCGCCGTGCTCGCCGAGATCGCGAACCCCACCGGAGGGTGACCCCGCCGCGTCCTTCCCCAGGTTGTGGAAAAGGCTGTGGAAAGAACTAACGCCAGCGGGTGGAAAGCACCACACCGAAGATGATGAAAACAAACCCGATCAGCAGGTTCCAGTTGCTGAGGTCACCGATGAAGGGTGCTTCGGGGGCCACGTAGTAGACGGCGATCCACAGGATGCCAATGATCCACGAAACCACCATGGTCGGCGCCAGCCACCGCGGGCTGACCGTGAGCTGCTGGGACTTCTGCGGCGGGGTGTAAACCGCCTTCTTGCGAGCCTTGGGCTTGGGCACTGGGATAACTCCTGCTGGGGGCCTGGGCCATCCGGATCGTCCACAGGCTCTCTCGTTAGCGTAGTTCAAGCGAGGCCCAGGATAGTCGCCACGCGCAGGTCATGGCGATCCCCGACGGCCGATCAGCTCATCCGTAACCTGATCGGGTGAGGGCACTGCTACGGACCTTCGGCGAGTTGAGCATCACCGCCGGGGTCGTTCTCGCGCTCTTCTGCGCATATCTGCTCTGGGGGACCGGCGCCTACACCGAGCGCCAGCAGCGCCTGCTGGAGCGCCAACTGGGCGCGGACGGCGGGGCCGGGCAGGCGGCGATCACACCGGGCCGGGCGATGGCCCTGCTGCGCATCCCCAGGCTGGGCCGCGACTACCGGTACGCCGTGGTGGAGGGCATCACCCCCGACCACCTGAAGAAGGGCCCCGGCCACCACCCGGACTCCGCCCTCCCCGGACAGATCGGAAATTTCGTGATCTCGGGGCATCGGACCACCTATGCGGCGCCGTTCAACCGGATCGACGCGCTCGAACGCGGGGACGAGATCTTCGTCGAAGCCCGAGGCGCCCGCTACACCTACCGCGTCACCGCCCAGGAGATCGTGGCCCCCACCGCCGTGGACGTCCTGGCCCCCGTCCCCGGCCGCCCCGGCCGCCCCGCCCTCCAGGCCGTGATCACCCTGACCACCTGCCACCCCGAGTACTCCGCCGCCCAGCGCCTCATCGTCCACGGCGTCCTCACCTCCACCCAACCCCGGAAGGCCTGACATGTACGGCTGGCTCTGGCGTCACCTGCCCGGCGGCACGGGCACCCGGATCCTGCTGACCGCGTTGCTGATCGCGGCGGCGGTGGCCGTACTCTGGTACCTGGTGTTCCCCCTTCTCGAACCCGCGGTGACACTGGACGAGGTGACCGTACGCACGTGAGCGACATCCTGGTGGTGGACAACCACGACAGCTTCGTCCACACCATCGTGCAGTACCTGCGCGAACTGGGCGCCGTGTGCGACGTGCGCCCGCGCGACGAGGTCTCCGCCGGGGACGCCCTCGGGTTCGACGGTGTGCTGATCAGCCCCGGGCCCGGCACCCCCGAGGCGTCGGGCGTCAGCGTGCCGCTGGTGCGCCTCGCCGAGCGCGAGGGCCTGCCGCTGCTCGGCGTCTGCCTCGGGCACCAGGCCATCGCGATCGCCTACGGCGGTGTCGTCTCGCGCGCGCCCGAACTCATGCACGGCAGCACCAGTCCCATCGTCCACGACGGCACCGGCGTCTTCCGGGGGCTGCCGTCGCCGGTGACGATGACGCGCTACCACTCGCTCGCCGTGGTGCCGGAGAGCGTCCCCGGCGTCCTGGAGGTCACCGCGCGCACGCCCGACGGCGTCGTCATGGGCCTGCGGCACCGCTCGGCGCCGATCGAGGGCGTGCAGTTCCACCCGGAGTCGGTGCTGTCCGACCACGGCCACCGGCTGCTGCGAAACTGGCTCGAAGAGATTCCTGTAACGCGACGGCTGTCCGGGACGACTACTCATTGAGCGTCCCCGCCGTTGCCCCCGAGCGGCGGGGGCGCTTCTTCGCATCCCAGGAATCCGCGCCCCCTAGAACGCTGCGCCCGCTCCTCAGAACTTCGCGCCCCTTGAACTTCGAGCCTCCGGAATGCCGACGGCCTCCCCCGGTATGTCGGGGGAGGCCGTCGCGTGCTACTCGTCGCCGCCGAACTCGTCCGGCGGTGGCTCGCTGCCGATACCGCCATCGTCCACCGGCGGCTCCGTCGTGGGCTCCTGCGACGGGAACGTCGGCTCCTCGGTCGGCGTCGTCACCTCGGGCCCGGTCGACACCACCAGAGAGACCGTGGTGCGCGGGTTCTGCTTGCTACCGCCCTCGGGGCTCTGCGTGATGACCGTGCCGGCCGGGTGCTGGTCGCTCGCCTGCTCGACGATCTTCCAGCGGAAACCCTCGGCCTTGAGCGCCTTGATGGCCTCCTCCTGGGTCAGCCCCACGACGCTCGGGATCGGCATCTGCTGCTTCGGCACCATGATCTTGACCGTGCTGCCCTTGGCCGCCTCGGCGCCGGCCTTGGGCTTCATGTCGTAGACCTTGCCCTGCTCGCGGCCGGACATCTCATACACGATGCTGACCTTGAAATCCGCGCCCTCCAAGGTCGTCTTGGCCTCGTCGACGGAGGCGCCGATGACGTCGGGCACCTCGACCTTCTGCACACCCTTGGAGACCAGCAGCGCCACCGAGGAACCCTTGTCGACCTCCGCGCCGCCGTCCGGCTCGGTGCTGATCACCGCGTTCTTGGCGACCTCGTCGCTGTACTCCTCGGTTACCGTGAACTTCAGGTTCAGCGCAGTGAGCTGCTGCTTGGCCGCGTCGAGGGTCTGCGTCTTCAGCGTCGGCACCTTGACCTTGGACGCCGTGGGCGTCTCGTCCGAGCTGAGGAACTTGTAGCCGATGCCGACGAAGGCGCCGATCACCAGCAGCGGGACGAGGATCCAGGCGAGCGTCTTGGCGATGTTGCCGCCACCGCCACCGCCCGCTCTACGTCGGCCGCCGCCGCGGCCACCGCCGCCGCCGTCCTCGCCGTACTCGTAGGGCTGGATCGCGCCCGTGCGCTGCGTGGCCGGGCCGCCCGCCTGCGTGGCGGCCATCGTCCGGGTGCCCGCGCCGTAGTTGTTGCTCAGCGCCATCGTCTGCGCGTCGACCGGCATGCCGGACATCGCGCGCTGGATGTCGGCGCGCATCTCGCCCGCGCTCTGGTAGCGCTGGGCCGGGTCCTTCGCCATCGCCTTCAGCACTATCGCGTCGGCCCACTGAGGAATCTCGGGGTCGATCTGCGACGGCGGGATGGGCTCCTCGCGCACGTGCTGGTAGGCGATCGCGACGGGGGAGTCGCCGGTGAACGGCGGCTGCCCGGTCAGCAGCTCGTACAGCACGCAGCCGGTGGAGTAGATGTCGCTGCGGGCGTCGACCCGCTCACCCCTGGCCTGCTCCGGCGAGAGGTACTGGGCGGTCCCTATCACCTGCGCGGTCTGCGTCATCGTGGCGGCCGAGTCGGCCATCGCCCGCGCGATGCCGAAGTCCATCACCTTGACGTCGCCCGCACGCGTGATCATCACGTTGGCCGGCTTGATGTCGCGGTGCACGATGCCGCCGCGGTGGCTGTAGTCGAGCGCCCGCAGGATCCCATCCACCAGCTCGGTCGCCCGCTCGGGCAGCAGCCGCCGATCGGCCCGCAACAGGTCGCGCAGCGTGCGGCCGTCGACGAACTCCATCACGATGTACGGCACGGGGGCGCCTTCGGACACGTCCTCGCCGGTGTCGTAGACCGCGACGACCGCCGGGTGGTTCAGCGACGCCGCCGACTGCGCCTCACGGCGGAACCGGGCCTGGAAGGTATGGTCTCTGGCCAGATCTGCCCGGAGCGTCTTGATCGCGACGATGCGGTCCAGCCGGATGTCTCGGGCGCGATACACCTCGGCCATGCCGCCGCGCCCGACGACACCGTCGAGCTCGTAACGACCTCCGAGTAGCCGAGGCTGAGTCATTTCCTGCACTGTCCCTTACCGTTCATCTTGGGTACCGGTCGGCTCTTGGGCCGACGGTGTCCATCATCAACCCCGCGACGCATCACGTCTCCTCCTTCGGCGGGTTCGTGTCACCCGGGTCCGGTGAGGTGCTCGGTGTCGGAGTGGGCGTCGGGGTGGTGGGGGTGGGGGTTGGTGTCGGAGTCGGAGTCGGAGTGGTCGGGGTCGGTTCTGGCGTCGGCTCCTGCTTGGTGGGCGTGGCCGATGTGCTTACCGTAGCCGAACGCGAGGGTACCGGCCGCGCCGTCCTGGTCTGAACCGAGGGGGTGGGCCGCCGTGGCGGCTTCTTGGTCCGCGTGGGCTTGTGCGACGACGGCGCTGGCGTGAGCGTCTCGGTGGGCTCGGCCACCTGGGGCCGCTGCGGCCGATCCAGCCCGCTGACCGCGAACGTCCCGAGGCCGACCGCCGCCACACACCCCGCGGTCGCGACGAGCACGGTGGTGCGCCGCCGCCTCCTGCGTGGCGCGGACGCCTCCTGGAACGCGGTGGGTTCGGGCGCCACCACCCCGCTGTCGGTGGTTCGGTCCGCCATGCCGTACGGCCCGCTGGGCTCGCCTGGCTGGTAGGCCTCACGCACCCGGAAGCCCGACGGGTCGGTCAGCATGCTGAGATCGGTGCCCGAGTCGGCCGCGGCCAGCGACTCGCGCAGCACGTAGGCCCGGTCGGCCAGCGCCAGCGCGCCCGCGGGACGCCGCTCGGCGTCCTTCGACAGCAGCGCAATCACCAGCCCGCGCACGGACGCCGGAATGTGCTCCGGCAGCGGCGGCGGCGGCTCGTTGAGGTGCTGCAGCGCGATCGCCACCTGGGTGTCGGCCCGGAAGGGCGTGTGCCCGGTCAGGCACTCGTAGGCGACGACGCCGAGGGAGTACAGGTCGGTGGCGGGGGTCAGCGGGGAGCCCTGGGCCTGCTCGGGGCTGACGTACTGGGCGGTGCCGAGCACGGTGCCGGTCTGGGTGACCGGCGCGGCCTCCAGGGCGCGGGCGATGCCGAAGTCGGTCACCTTGATCGTGCCCTCGCGGGTGACCAGCAGGTTGCCCGGCTTGATGTCGCGGTGGATCACCCCGGCGGAGTGGGCCGCGTGCAGCGCCTTGGCGGTCTGGTGCATCACGTCGAGCGCGACTTCGGGCCCGAGCGCGCCGTTGCGGCCCAGGATCGCCGACAGCGGCTCGCCGTGGACCAGTTCCATCACCAGGTAGGCCAGGTCGTTCTGCTCGCCGTAGTCGAAGACCTGGGCGATGCCGGGGTCGGCCAGGCCGGCGGTGATGCGCGCCTCGTTGCGGAAGCGGCTGCGGAAGGTCGGGTCGGCGGCCACATGGCTGCGCAGCAGCTTGACCGCGACCTCGCGGCCGAGCAGCTCGTCGCGCGCCCGCCAGACCTCGCCCATGCCGCCGGTCGCGATGCGGGCCAGCAGTTGGTAGCGGTTGCCGAGCATGGCGTGGGGGGAGGTCATGAGACCTCCTGCGCCGTGCGGGGCTGTTCGCTCACTACCGCAGCACCGCTTCCATGACCTTCTGGGCGATGGGCGCGGCGGTGCCGCCGCCGGTCGCCTCGTCGCCGACCCTGGCGCTGCCGGACTCCACGATGACCGCGATCGCGATCTTCGGGTCCTTGGCGGGGGCGAAGGAGATGAACCAGGCGTGCGGCGCCTGGCCTTGAACGGTCTCGGCGGTGCCGGTCTTTCCGGCCACCTCGACGCCGGGCACCTGCGCTTTGTTGGCGGTGCCGTTCGCGACGACGCTGACCATCATGTCGCGCATCTTGGCGGCCGCGTCGGGGCTGATCGCCTCGGTCAGCTCGTCCGGGTCCGCCTCCTTGATCACGTCGTTCTTGGAGTCGGTGACCTTCTTGACGAGGTACGGCTTCATCACCGTGCCCTCGTTGGCGATGCCTGCCGCGATCATGGCCATCTGCAGCGGCGTCATCTGGTTGCTGCGCTGGCCGATGGAGGCCTGGGCGACCGCCGCCTGGTCCTCCTGCGGGCCGAAGTCGCTCTTGGCCACCGCCATCGGGATCGACAGCGGCTCACCCATGCCGAACTTCTCGGTCGCCTCGCGCATCTTGTCGTAGCCCAGCTCCATACCGATCTTGCCGAACGGCGTGTTGCAGGACTTCTCCAGCGCGAACACCAGCGGCACCTGGCCCGCGCCACATGCCGCGCCGCCGTAGTTGGGCAGGCCCGCGGTCGTGTTGGGCAGGTCGAGCACCTGGGGCGCGGCCACCACGGTCTGGCCGTCGCGCGAGTCGTCGTCCTCCAGGAACGCCGCCGCCGTCACCACCTTGAACGTCGAGCCCGGCGGGTAGGTGCGGTCGATGTTGCGGTTCAGCAGCGGCTGCGACTTGTCCGCCGCCAGCTTGTCGTAGGCCGCGAAGACCTTGCCCTTGTCCGTGCCGGACAGCACGGCCGGGTCGTAGGTCGGCAGCGAGACCATGGCCAGGATCGCGCCGGTCTTCGGCTCGATGGCGACCAGCGCGCCGCGCTTGCCGCTCTGCCGCAGCGCTTCGTAGGCGGCCTTCTGCGCCTTGGGCAGGATCGTCAGGTCGACGTTCGCACCCTTGGACGGCTCGCCGGTGAACAGGTCGATGCCGCGCCTGATCAGCAGGTCGGAGCTGGTGCCGTCGAGCAGGCTGTTCTCCGAGCGCTCGATCTGCGACTCGCTCTCGGGCGAGAAGAAACCGGTGACGTGCGCGTACAGCTCTCCCTGTGGGTACTCCCTGAGGTACTTGAAGTTGCCGCTTTTGCTCTCGACCGACTGGGCGAGGATCTCATTGCCCGCGGTGATCCGCCCGCGCTGCACCGCATAGCGCTCGAAGTAGTTGCGCTGGTTGCGCGCGTCTTCCCGAAGCTCGTCGGCGCGGACGGCCTGGAGGTAGTTCACGTTCAGCATGAGCAGCCCGAACATCACCAGACAGGCGACCGCCGCGCGCTTGAGTGGGCCGTTCATCGCTGGAACACCTGCGTCAGTCCTTCGTCCTGGATCGCCTGGGGCGGGGGGCGTCGGGCGGCATCAGACATGCGTACCAGCAACGCGATAAGAATCCAGTTAGCCAGCAGCGCCGAACCGCCCTGCGACATGAACGGGGTCACCAGGCCGGTCAGCGGGATGAGGTTGGTCACGCCGCCCACGATGATGAACAGCTGCCAGGCCAGGATGAACGACAGGCCGCCCGCCAGCAGCTTGGAGAACGGGTCACGGGCGGCGATCGCGGTGCGCAGGCCGCGCTCCACGATCAGCGCGTAGATCAGCAGCAGCGCCATCAGGCCGGTCAGGCCGAGTTCCTCGCCGGCGGCGGCGAAGATGAAGTCGGAGAACGACAGCGGGATCTTCTCGGGGTGGCCCTGGCCCAGGCCGGTGCCGAGGATGCCGCCCGAGCCGAACCCGAACAGCCCCTGCATGAGCTGGAAGCTGCCGCCGAACTCGCGCTCGTAGAAGACGGGGTTCTCGGGGTCCAGCCAGATCTCGAACCGGTCGCCGACGTGGCTGAAGATCTGCCCGGCGATGAAGGCGCCGCCGACGAAGAGCAGGATGCCGATCAGCACCCACGAGGTGCGCTGGGTCGCCACGTAGAGCATCACGATGAAGGTGCCGAACAGCAGCAGCGACGAGCCGAGGTCCTTCTGCAGGATCAGCACGCCCAGACTGACCGCCCAGGTGATGAGCACCGGGCCGAGGTCACGGGCCCGCGGCAGGTCGATGAAGAGCAGCCGCCGTCCCGCCAGCGCCAGCACGTCCCGCTTGGCCACCAGGTACCCGGCGAAGAAGACCACCAGGGCGATCTTGGTGAACTCGGCGGGCTGGATGGTGGCGGGGCCGAAGCCGATCCAGATCCGCGCGCCGCCCAGTTCCTTGCCCAGGCCGGGGACCAGCGGCGAGATGAGCAGCGCCAGTCCGGCGAAGCCCGCGGTGTAGGTGAGGCGCTGCAGGGCACGATGGTCGCGCAGCACGATCAGCGTCACGGTGAACAGCACCACGCCGATGCCCGTCATGATCAACTGGTTGGTGGCGGAGGCGAGCTCCTCGCCCGCCAGCTCGATCCGGTAGATCAGCACCAGGCCCAGCCCGTTGACCAGCGTCACGAGCGGCAGGATCAGCGGGTCCGCCCACGGGGCGAACTTGGCCAGGACCAGGTAGGCGGCCAGCATGAGGCCGCCGAGGCTCAGGCCGTACGTCAGCATGCCCGCGGGGATCTCACCGTTGAGGGCCAGGCCGACGTTGGCGTAGGCGCCCATGACGATCAGCACCGCGGCCGCGAGCATGAACAGCTGAGCCCCTCGCCGCTTCGCGGGCAAGGGGACGGGGGTCGCGACCACTTCGCTCACCTACTGCGACTTCGTCACTGTGGGGGTCGGCGACGCCTTGGACTCCGGCGTCTTCTGCTCCGTCGTGAACTTCAACGTGTTTATCTTCTGGATGCCCTCGGTCAGGCTGGTGACCTCGATGCCGTCCTCGACCAGCGCGCGGTCGGGGGCCGAGAGTCCGGACAGGGACTTGCCGGTGGCGCCGATCACCTCGAAGAACTGGATCGGTCCCACCGTCTGCTGGATCCCTCGGTAGACGACCACCTCGTCGCCCCTGGCGCCGACGAAGTACTGGCCCTGGACCCACTGCCAGCCGAAATAGCCGCCGACGCCGGCGGCGACGGCGGCGACTCCGAGCACGGAGACCAGCACGGGCCACACCCGGCGACGCCGGCCTCGACGCCCCGGCGCTGTCGCGACCGGGTCATCGGGGTCGTCGTCGTCGGAGATCACCGGCTGGGGTGCGGTCACCGCGCCGCCTCGCCCCGCCGAGGAGTCCGGAGGGTGCGCGCGCAGCCTGGTCATGCCCGCCGCCCCGACCACGGCGGCCTCGCCGGGCAGTGGCTGGGCGTCGCCGACGTCGAGCACGTCGGCCAGCACGCAGGTGATGTTGTCGGGACCACCGCCCCGGTTGGCCAGGTCGATGAGCTGCCGGACGACCTCGTCGGGGTCGTCGATGTTGGTCAGCGTGGCGTGCAGCGTCTCCGCGCTCACCACCCCGGACAGCCCGTCGGAGCACAGCAGGTACCGGTCGCCGACCTGGGCCTCACGCAGGGTGAGATCCGGATCGACCTCGCCGCTGCCGTCGAGCGCCCGCAGCAGGATCGACCGCTGCGGATGCGTCGCGGCCTCCTCCGCCGTGATCCGGCCGTCGTCGACCAGCTGCTGAACCAGCGTGTGGTCGTGGGTGATCTGGTACAGCTCCCCGCGCCTGAGCAGGTAGGCGCGCGAGTCGCCGACGTGCACCAGGGCGACCTGGGTGCCGTTCCAGAGCATGGCGGTGAGGGTGGTGCCCATCCCCTTGAGGCTGGGATCCCGCCCGACCATCTCGTGCAGCTTGCGATTGGCGTCGCGGACTGCGGCCTCGATGGCGTTGAGCAGGTCACCCCCCTGTTGGCTCTCTTCGAGAGAGGCCATTGCGGCGATGGCGACGGAGCTCGCCACCTCGCCGTGTGCGTGCCCGCCCATGCCGTCGGCGACGGCGAGCAGGCGGCCGCTGGCGTACGCCGAGTCCTCGTTTCCTTCACGGAGGAGGCCGACGTCCGACCGGGCTGCGTAGCGGAGTGCGATGGTCATTTGCGCAATTCAATGACTGTCTTGCCGACGCGGATCGGAACACCGAGCGGCACCGGGGTCGGGCGGGTGACTTTTGAGCGGTCGAGATACGTGCCGTTGGTGGAGCCGAGATCTTCCACGATCCACTGACCGTCCTGAGGAAAGAGCCGGGCGTGCCGGCTGGAAGCGTAGTCGTCGCTGACAACCAGCGTGGCGTCATTCGCCCGGCCGATGGTGATGGGCGTCTCCGTGAGGTTGATGGTGGTGCCTTGCAGGGGACCACCGGTCACGATCAGCTGGCGCGGCTCCCCCTTCTTGCTCTTGGGTTTGGCCACCGGTTTCGCCGGTTTGCCGCCCTTACGTGGGGCCGCGGGAGTCGTACGGGACCCGAACAAGTCTGTCCGGATCACGCCGACTGCGGCAATGACGAAGAACCACAGCAACGCCAGAAAGGCGAGCCGGATCAGCAGCAGCGTGAGCTCGGACATGGACCGTTTGTCTACCCCTAATCGCGCCGGAACACCAGAGTCGTGCGCCCCAGGGTGACACGAGTGCCGTTCTGAAGCTCGATTCTGCGGACCGGCTGGCCGTTGACGAAGGTGCCGTTCGTGGATCCCAGGTCCACCAGCATGACCTGCTGACCCTCGACCCGCAGCTCCGCGTGGTGACGCGAGACCCCCGGGTCGACAAGACGAAGATCGCAGTCGGTGCCCCTTCCTAGCAAGGTCACCGGAGTGGTGAGCTCGTAGGAGCGGTCGCCCTGCGGGTCGTCCTGCGTGGAGACGAGCAACCTGGGCCGCCCGCCGAACGCTCCCGGCCGGGAAGCCGGCAGGTCGCTCTTCGGCTGGCGGATCTCGTCCTGCTCGACGGTGGCGCCACGGATGACGCCCGAGCGGATGCGGAACAGGCCGACCGCCAGGTCAGCGGCCGTCTCGAATCTAACCCGGACCGGTCCCACAAAGGAGTAGCCCTGCTCCTTGGCGTACTCCCTGGCGAGGTTGGCCAGCTCGTGGCTGATGCTGTCGGCGTAGACCTCAAGCCGTTCGCTGTCGGTCGTGGACAGTTCAACCACGAAGTCGTTGGGTACGAGCGTGCGACCCTGAGCGACGATCGCCGCGCGCTCATCCATCTCCCGCTGCACCGCGCTGGCGACCTCGACCGGCTGAAGGTCAGATTTGAACGCCCGCGCAAAGGCCCCCTCAACCATGCCTTCGAGCCTTCGCTCGAAGCGCTGAAGGACTCCCACCGGGTACCTCCCTTCCTCCGTGCATCTGGTCGCGGCCGCTCGGGTGCTGCTCAGCTCCTGCGTCGCTCCGTGGCACCCAGCTTCTCTCCGCGTCTGATGCGATCGTATCCGGGTTCAGTACCAGCGTCTGATCCGTGCTACTGTTTCTCAGCACCCACAAGGGCGGGTGGCGGAACGGCAGACGCGCACGGTTCAGGTCCGTGTGTCCGAAAGGACGTGAGGGTTCAAATCCCTCCTCGCCCACTCAGGTTCGCCGATGAATTCGGCAGACCCACAGTGTCGAACGACAGCCTCGGTTCGCAAGAGCCGGGGCTTTTTCTTTTCATCAATCTCTTCAGTACGGCGCGCGCCCACTCCGAGAACGCTAGTCGCGAGCGCTTGCAGATCACTTTATGGGGGCTTGCGCGCCGCCGTGTGGTTACGCCCAGAGCTGAGAGGATCGTGACCTATCGCACACGGCGGGCGCGGTCCCACCCGGGAACCGCGCCCGCGGGTGCGTCAGGCCGCCCGGGTGTCGAGCAGCTCGCCCAGCAGGTCGCTGAGGCTCACCATGCCGATGACCGACTGGTCGGCGGCGCTGACCAGCCCCAGGTGCGCCCTGGCCTCCTGCAGGGCCGTCACGGCCTCGGGCACCTGCGTGACGCAGGGCAGCCGGGGCAGTGGCCTGGCCAGCTGGCCGGCCGTGCGCTCGGGGCTCAGCAGCGCGTCGCGGGCGTGCAGCACGCCCAGGACGTCGTCCGGCGTGCCGACGAGCAGCCGCAGGTGGCCGCTGGCGGCCGCGGCCGCCTTGATCCGCCTGGAGTCCGCGTCGGCGGGCACCATCACGACCTTGGCGAGCGGGACCATCAGCCGCTCGATGCCCTCGGCCTGCAGCCGCAGCGCCCGGGTGAGCAGGTCGTGCTCCTCGCGGTCGAGCAGGCCCATCCGGCCCGACTCGCCCACCAGCATGGCGAGCTGGCGCGGCGTCCTGGTCGTCGCCAGCTCGTCCCGCGCCTGTACGCCGAAGGCCCGCAGGATCAGGTTCGTCAGCCCGTTGAGCGCCCCCAGCAGCGGCCGCATCAGCCAGGTGAAGCCCCTGAACGGCACCGTCAGCACCATCGCGGCCAGCTCCGGATGGGTCAGCGCCCACGACTTGGGCGCCATCTCACCGACGACCATGTGCAGGAACGTCACCAGCGCGAGCGCGATGGCCAGCGAGATCGGCACCTGCAGCGAGTCCGGCACGCCCAAGGCACCGAAGAGCGGCGCCAGCGAGTGCTCGATCGCGGGTTCCGTCACCATGCCCAGGCCGAGCGTGCACAGCGTGATGCCGAGCTGCGCGCCGGCCAGCATCAGGGAGAGCTGCCGGCTGCCGCCGACGGCCGACTTGACCACGAACCTGGTCAGCCTGCCGCCGCCGGTCGCGAGCTCTTCGAGTCGGTGCCGTTTGGCCGAGACGAAGGCGAACTCCGCGGCCACGAACAGCGCGTTGAAGCCCAGCAGCGCGAGGCTGAGGGCGAGCAGGGCCATCGGGCTCATCGGGACGCTCCCACGGTCTGGGCGGCCGGGGCGAGCCGTACCCACTCGGGGACGCGGCGGTGCAGGGACAGGACCGTGAGCACCGCCTGGCGCTCCTGCTCGTCGTCGGCGAAGGGGTTGGCGTCGGGGGTCAGCTCCACGGTGACCGTGTCGCCCGGTTCCGGCATCCGGCCCAGCCTGGCCAGGACCAGCCCGGCCAGCGTGTCGTAGTCGTCGCTCTCCGGGAGGGAGATGCCGGTGGCCCGCTCGACCTCGTCGAGCCTGAGCGCGCCGGGGACGTCCCAGACGCCGTCGGGGTGCCTCAGCGGGCCGTCGGGCTCGGGGTCGTTCTCGTCGATGAGCTCGCCGACCAGTTCCTCAGCCAGGTCCTCGACGGTGATCACACCGGCTAGCCCGCCGTACTCGTCGATCACGCAGACGATGTCGTCCTTGGTCGCCCGCATCCGCTCCAGCACCAGCGGCAGCGGCAGCGAGTCGGGGACGAGCAGCGCAGGTCGGGTGATCGGGCCGATCGAGCCGTCGTCGACACCGGCGGTGAGCAGCTCGCGCACCCCGGTCACGCCCACGACGTCGCCGTCCGCGGCCAGCACGGGGTAGCGGGAGTGGCCGCACGCGCGAATCGTCTCGATGAGGGCGGACACCGGCTGGTCCTCGCGGAGCGCGACCACGCGCGGTCGCGGTACCATGATCTCCTCCGCGTTGCGGTCGCCGAACTCCAGCGCCCGCTCCAGCAATTCTGACAGTCGTGGCGGCAGTTCGCCCGCCTCGGTCGACTCGGCGATGATCCGGGAGAGTTCCTCGGGGGTGGCGCCGTGCTCGACCTCCTCGACGGGCTCGACGCCGATCTTGCGCAGCAGGCCGGTGGCGGCCGCGTCGAACAGCCTGATGACGGGCCCGGCGACGGCCAGGTACACCAGCGTCGAGCGGGCCAGGAATTTGGCCACCACCTCGGGCCTGGCGATGCCGAGGTTCTTGGGGGCCAGTTCGCCGAAGACCATCTGGATGACGGTCGCGACGATCACTCCGATGGCGATGGACACACCGGTGATGAGCCCGCCGGACAATCCGGCGGCTTCGAGCCAGGGACGCACAAGGGTCGCGATCGCCGGTTCGGCGATGAAGCCGACGAGCAGTGCCGTGACAGTGATGCCGAGCTGGGCCCCGGAGAGCATGAACGAGAGCCTGGAGGTGACTTGCAATGCCTTCTCGGCTGCCATGTCGCCGGCGGCGGCCTGCTCGCGCAGAATTCCCCGGTCGACGGCGACGAAAGCGAACTCCTGGGCGACGAAGTATCCCGTCGCCACGGTGAGGAGTATGAGGGCCAGGAGGCCGAGATAAGCGCTCACCGCGATGTGCTCCCGCGGCGGTCAGAGATACCCGTGCGCACGCACGGGCGGCTACTCCATGGGTCCGGAGTGGACACTGTCGTCCCTTCTATCGAAAGTGGTTCCTAGAACCGTAACGACCCAGGTGGCATCAGATGTTTCCGAAGAGCCTGGGAACCCGCTGTGAGTACTTTTCCGTGGGAATTCCTTGATGAGTTGTCTGCACTGATGAGGGGTTGGACGTAGCGTCTATGGCAACCGAGGGGGACAGGAACAGTGTCTGAGGACGAACGCACCAGGGCCATGCGCTCGCCTGGCGACGGGCGTCCGCTGCCCGGGAGACCGGACGACGGGCCGCGCTCGGGCGGCGCGCCCGCCCACCAGATCCCCGGCACGGCCAAGTACGAACAGCCGCGCCCACCCCAGGAACCCCAGGCCAGATCCAAGGTGTACGGCAAGGCCAGGTCAGGCAAGAGCCCGGTCCGGCCGCTGGGCGGAGGCGGACCGCCCGCCCAGGGAGGCGAGCGCCGCCCGCGATTCGGCGGCGGCGGCCCGCGCAAGCGGCCCTCGTGGCGCACCATCCTCAAGATCGTCGCCGGGCTGCTGATCGCCCTGCTCGTCCTCAGCGTGGCCGGGTTCTTCTGGATCGACTCGCGCATCCAGGGCATCGACGGCGTCCTCGACGACTACGAGGGCAGGCCCGACGACACCCCCGGCACCAACTGGCTGCTCGTCGGCTCCGACAGCCGCAAGGGCCTGTCCGCGGCCCAGCGCCGCAAGCTCGCCACCGGCAAGGCCGTCGGCCAGCGCACCGACTCGATGATGCTGCTGCACATCCCCTCCGGCGGCGACAGGCCGACGCTGGTCAGCCTGCCCCGCGACTCCGCCGTCACCATCCCCGGCCAGGGCCGCAACAAGCTCAACGCCGCGTACGCCATCGGTGGCCCCAGGCTGCTGGCCCGTACCGTCGAGAACGTCACCGGCATCCGCGTCGACAACTACATGGAGATCGGGTTCGCCGGGTTCGTCGACATCGTGGACGCGGTCGGCGGGGTCGAGATCAACGTCTCGCAGAACATCAACGACCCCAAGGCCGGGCTCAAGCTCAAGAAGGGGCGCCAGATCCTCACCGGCGGGCAGGCACTCGGCTATGTGCGTACCCGCAAGGGCGGCGCGCTGCCCGACTTCGAGCGCACCAAGCGGCAGCGGCAGTTCCTCGGCGCGGTCGTGAAAAAGGCGGCCAGTCCCGGGGTGCTGATCAACCCGTTCACGTCGATCCCGCTGGCGATGAGCGCCACCGACTCGGTCACCACCGACACCTCGACCGGCGCGTTCGACCTGCTCTCGCTCGGCCTGGCGATGGGCGGCAGCCCGGTCACCACGGTCGTGCCGTTCGGCGGGAACGAGATCGCGGGCGGCGGGACGGCGGTCAAGTGGGACACCGCGAAGGCGACCCGGCTGTTCAACGCGCTCAAGGAGGACAAGCCGGTGCCCCAGGACGTGCTGGACAAGGGTTAGCTGGATCCGGCGACGGCTCCGCTGATCGCCGCGGTGGTGGCGGCGGTCATGATGACGGCGTTGATCGAGGCGATGGTCTTGGCCACCGCCTCGCCCGCCCAGGCGCCCTCGGTGATCTCCTTGACGCGTTCCTTGCTCGCGCCGGGAAAGGCCTTGCGGTCGAGCTTGGCGGCGTGCAGGACGGCGATGAGCACCGCCGTGCGCTCGTCGGGGTCGGCGCCGCCGAGCGCGCTCGCCACTCGCTCGCGCACCTCGGCCTCCACCTGGCCGTCGGCCTCCGGCCAGCGGTTGACGGGGAAGATGCCCATGACCTTGCCGCGCTCGTGGGTGAGCACCCCGCTCTCGGCGAGTCTGGTGAGCAGGCGGTCGCGCAGCTTGCTCGAGTGGAGTTTGTAGACCCACCATTCGGGCTTGCGGTCCCTGCCCTGGTCGGCGATGCGGGCGAGGGTCGCGTCCAGCTCCGGGTCGCCGAGCGGGGCCGGGTCGGTGACGACGACCTTCTTCGCGGACAGTTCGAGCCTGCCGCTCAGCGCCAGTTCGGCGAGGACGGCGCCGCCGAGCGCCGCGTTCAGCTCGTTGGAGCCGATGAGCTGCTTGCCTTCGTCCTCGCTGTGCGCGAGCAGGAGTACCTCTTCGGCGATCGTCACGGTCATGCCCCGACCCTACGTCGTCAAGGCTTCGTCAGCACGCCTCCCTGAAGTAGGTGCCCGACACTCTCCCTGGCCTGGGAGAATGGAGGCATGACGGTTCCTGAGATCGAGGCCCACGACGTCCCCGCCGACGGCTACCTGCTCGACGTGCGCGAGCAGGACGAATGGGTGGCGGGCCACGCCCCCGAGGCCGTGCACATCCCGCTGGGCCAGCTCCAGGCGCGAGTCGACGAGGTTCCGGCCGAGCAGACCGTCTACGTGGTCTGCCGGGTCGGCGGCCGGTCCGCGCAGGCGGCCGCCTGGCTCAACCACATCGGCCGCACCGCGGTGAACGTCGGCGGCGGCATGCAGTCCTGGCAGTTCGCCCAGCGGCCCATGGTGAGCGAGTCCGGGCAGCCCCCGTTCGTGGCCTGAGCCCTATTTGAGCAGTTTGGACAGGCGGCGGTCGGCCAGCGGTTTGCCGCCGGTCTGACAGGTCGGGCAGTACTGCAGGGAGGAATCGGCGAACGACACCTCCCTGATCGTGTCCCCGCACACGTCGCACGGCTGCCCCGCGCGGTTGTGCACCCGAAGGCCCGACTTCTTCTCCGACTTCAGATCCTTGGCCGCCACCCCGCGGGCCCGCTCGACCGCGTCCCGCAGCGTGCCGACGATCGCCTCGTGCAGGTCGGCGACCTGCGCGTCGGTCAACGAGGAAGCGATCTTGAACGGCGACATCCGCGCCGCGTGCAGCACCTCGTCCGAGTAGGCGTTCCCGATCCCGGCGATGACCTTCTGGTCCCGCAGCAGCCCCTTGATCTGGCTACGGCTCCCGCCCACGATCGCCTTCAGCGCGTCCACGGTGAAGGAGTCGGCGAGCGGGTCGGGCCCGAGGGCGGCGATGCCCGGGAGCTGGGCGGGATCCCGGGTGACGTAGACGGCCAGGCGCTTCTGGGTGCCCGCCTCGGTCAGCTCGAAGCCCGGGGCCAGGCCGTCGTCGTCGGGCGCCAGCCGTACCCGGACTGCGAGGGGGCCCTTGCCGGGGCGGACCGGTTTGGCGGTGGACAGGTCGTCGCGCCAGCGCAGCCAGCCCGCCCTGGCGAGGTGGGTGACGAAGTGCAGGCCGTCGCAGTCGAGGTCGAGGAACTTGCCGTGCCTCGACACGGCGGTCACGGTCAGCCCGGCGAGGGCGGTGGCGGGCGGGTCGAACGTCTTCAGCGCCTGGAAGGCGACCACGTCGACGCCCGCGATCGTACGGCCCACCGCCCGCTCACGCAGGAACTCGGCGAGCGACTCCACTTCGGGAAGCTCCGGCATGCCACCAGCGTACGGTCACAAAAGTTGTCCACAGGCTGTGGACAACTTTCAGGGGACGTCCCAGAACGCGAGCTCGTGTGCCATCCCCTCGGTGAACAGCGCCTTGGCCCGGTCCGGGTCGGGTGCCGCCTCGTCGATCATCTCGGCGATCCGTTCGGTGAGCGCGGCGAATCCGGGATCGGCGTAGGTGTCGACCCAGGCCCGGTACCTCGGCTCGGCGGGCGGGTCGGCGGCCAGCATCGCGCCCAGCCTGGAGTAGCCCCACATGCAGGGGTACAACGCCGCGAGCCCCTCGGCGTACGAGGCCGCCGAGGAGAGCAGGAACCCGGTGTACGCCTCGCAGGCCGGCCCCTTCTTCGCCCCCTCCAGGTCCGCCCCGAACTCGGCGGACAGGGTCCGGTGCAGGTCCAGTTCGTCGTGGAAGGTCGTGTGGGCCAGATCGACGAGGTCGCCCAGATGCTTCGCCGGCGCCTGCCACGCCAACCTGGCGAAGACTCGCACGTAGTCGTGCAGGAACAGGTAGTCCTGCTCCAGCCACGACCTGAACACCGGCTCGGCCAGGTCCCCCCTGCCGATCCCCGCCACCGTGGGGTGGGCGAGCTGCGCCTCCACCAGAGGCAGCCCGATCGCATGCAGTTCCGCAGATATCGCCATGACACCCAACCCTGGCATCTCACCCCTGTGGGTTGCGGACGGGGGGCTTGATGACATAATCCGGGACGAAAACTACACAACCCGCGGGAGCTCGGGCGAAGACCGGGCTGAGAGGGCGGATCCACGCCGAGGGAGACCTCGAACGCGCCGCCGACCGCATGAACCTGTCCGGGTAATGCCGGCGTAGGGAGCGTGTGATGACGCCTGTCGTCGATGAGACCAAACGTGCGGAAGCCCCCCTCACCCTTGACGAGCCGGCGCCCAGAACGCTGGGCGTCCTCGACCAGGGGGCCTTCTGGGCCAACCTCGCGGTCAGCCTGCTCGGTTTCTCCTTCGCGCTGTTTCTGATCAACCCCCTTCTCGACGACGACCCGCTGTCCATGACCGCCGCTGTCACCGCCACGGTCGTCGGCAGCCTCATCGGCACCGCCATGGTCGGCCTGGCCGCCATCCCCGGCGCCCAGACGGGGCAGCCCGCGATGGTGCTGCTGCGCGGCCTGTTCGGGGCGAAACTGTCGTACGTCCCGACCGTGCTGAACATCATCCAGATGGTCGGCTGGGGCGCGTTCGAGCTCTGGGTGATCGCCAGTGGCGCCCAGGCCATCTTCGGCACGGCGGTGCCGTACGCGGTCTGGGTGATCGTCGCGGGGGTGATCACCATGGCGTTCACGATCTACCCGCTCGGGGCGATCCGGCTGATCCGCAGGGTCGTCACGGTCGGTGTGATCATCTCCACGATCTGGTTCGCGGTGGTGCTCCTGCGGGAGGCGCCCGCGCAGACGGGCGGGACCTGGCACGCCTTCGCGCCCGCCGTCGACTTCGTGATCGCCCTGTCGGTGTCGTGGGTGCCGATGGCCGCCGACTTCGCCAGGCACTCGCGCTCCAGCAAGGCGGCCTTCGCCGGCGTCGTCGGCGGGTACACGATCGCCCAGGTGGCCTGCCTGGCGATCGGCGTGTACGCGGTGGCCATCGCCGGTCACCAGGCGGTGCTGGCGGACCCGACCGCGGTCTTCGCGCCGTTCGTGGCGGCGCCGCTCGGCGCGCTGTTCTTCGGCATCCTGGTGCTCAGGGAGACCGACCAGTCGTTCGCGAACGTGTACTCGGTCACCATGTCCCTGCAGAACCTGATGCCCCGGGTGGACCGGCGGATCTTCTCGGTCGCCATCAGCGTGCTCATCACGGCCGTCGCGCTGGTCGTGGACGTCAACTCCTACAGCGCCTTCCTCAGCATCATCGGCGCGGTGTTCGTCCCGATGCTGGGCGTCCTGGCCGTGGACTACTTCCTGCTCGGCCGGGGCGCGAACTGGAACACCGCGCGCGACGCCCCCTCCCGCTGGCTGATGACCGTGCCGTGGGCGCTGGGCTTCGTCACCTGGTGGCTGCTGGCCGCACCCTCGACGGTGTCGTGGTGGGCCGCGATCTGGAACGGCGTGCGCGAGGCCGTCGGCTTCACCCCGCAGCCGTGGATGAGCGCCGCGCTGGGCGCCTTCCTGGTTTCGGGCCTGCTCACCCTGGCCATCGGCACCCTCAAGCGCCGCACCGCGTAGCGGAGGGTCAGCGAGCGCCCTCGACGCGCAGCAGGCGTTCCTTGGCGGCCGCGCCACCCGCGTAGCCGCCGAGGCCGCCGTCCTCCTGCGCGATGCGGTGACAGGGCACGAACACGCAGACGGGGTTCTCGCTCAGCGCGTTGCCCACGGCACGCAACGCCTGCGGCCGGCCGATGCGCTCGGCGAGCTCGCGGTAGGTGGTGGCCTGGCCGTACGGCACGGCCATCATCATCTGCAGCACTGTGCGCCCGAACGATGTGGTGAGCTGCAGGTCGACCGGCGTGGTGAAGGCGCGCAGGCGGCGCGAGAAGTAGGCGTCGAGCTCCCGGCGGACCGGGTCGAGCCGCCGCGAGTCGGGGCCGATGGAGCTGCCCACCCGCTCGGCGATCCGCTCGAACACGGTGTGCTCGTCGTCGAAGCTGCAGGCCAGCACACCTCGGCCGGTGACCGCGAGGACGAGCGTGCCGAGGGCTCCCTCGTAGGTGCCGAAGGCGATGTCGGGCGGCCCCTCACCCCGGTAATGGGGTGACGTCACCCGCAGCAGGGCATCGAGGTCGCCGGTTGACATAACCTCACCCTTTTCGCGTACGGGGATCCCTGTGTTCGCAGCGTATCGGACGGATCGGCCTGCGGAGGGAGCACACCACCGGCACTATGGAGGTGTGGGTGACGAGAGGGCCGGCATGGACGACGGGATGGCCCGTGCCGTGCTGGACAGCTCACCCAACGCCGTCATCGCCCTCGACCGGGACCAGACGGTGCTCGTCTGGAACCCGGCGGCCGAGCGCCTGTTCGGCTGGACCGCCGCCGAGCTCGTGGGCCGCCGGGCGCCGATCGTGCCGGGCGAGCTGACCGCCGAGCACAACGCGGTGCTGGAGCGGGTGCGCACCGGCGGGCAGGTCTCGCTGAACACCAAACGGTTCCGCCGGGACGGCACGGTCCTCGACGTCAGGGTGGACACCAGCGCGCTGATCCAGGGCTCGTCGGTGACCGGGTACGTCCAGGTGCACCACCTCATCCAGGACGACCAGGCGGCCAGGGATCGGGGGGCGCGCCGGGCGCGTCTGGTGCGGCGGCTCACCGACGTGGTCGGCGACATCAACGCCGAGTTGGAGCTGCACACGGTGCTGGACCGCATCGCGGCCAGTCTCACCGAGCTGACCGGCGCCGACGCGGGCGGGTTCGTGCTCATCGAGGGCGAGCGGCTGCGGCTGGTCGGCGCGCACCAGCTACCGGAGTCCCTGCGCGAGGCGACCGCCGACCTGCGGACCAGCCTGGTGGGCAAGCTGCTGCGGACGGGCAAGACGGTGATGCTGGAGTCGCACGGGCTCGGCGACCTGATCTGGGCCGAACTGCCGGGGTTGCACACGATCGCGCTGGGCCTGGCGGCGGTGGGCGGCCGGCCGTACGGCGCGCTCTACGCGCTGTTCGCCAAGCGCAAGCCCGGACATGTCGAGCTGGAGCTGCTGGAGCTGCTGGCGGGGCATGCGGGGATCGCGGCCGGGAACGCCGTGGCGTACCAGGACGTGCTGCGTCAGCGGACGCACGAGCGGGCGGTGTTCGACGCCAGCGCGGACGGCATCGCGGTGCTCGACGGGCCCGGCAGGGTCATCCAGTGGAACCCGGCGGCGGGCGAGCTCACCGGGTTCGGCGCCGACGACGTGATCGGCCGGCCGCCGCCGTTCCCGCTGCCGCCGCCGGGCGAGAAGCTCACCTTCCAACTGGAGACGGGCCGGTGGCTCGACGTGGTCAGCGCCGAGATCAGGCAGACCGGCGAGGTGGTCGTCGACTTCCGCGACGTCACCACGGCCAAGGAGCTGGAGGAGGCCAAGGATCTCTTCCTGGCCACCACCAGCCACGAGCTGCGCACCCCGATCACGGTGGTGCGCGGGTTCGCCAGCACGCTGGACGCCCGCTGGGACAGCCTGGCCGACGACGAGCGGCGCTCCGCGGTGCACACGATCGCCGAGCGGGCCAGGTCGCTGGGCCTGCTGATGGATCACCTGTTACTCGGCGCACGGGCGGGAGCGGACGAGCTGGCCGTGCGGATCGAGTCGTTCGACCTGGCCGACCGCGTCCGCGCCGCGACGCTCGGCCTGCCGGAGCTGTCCGACAGGCACCAGGTCGAGGTGGTGATCCCCAAGGGCCTCCCGCACGTGCTGGGTGACGCGCTGGCCACCGACATCGTGCTCGGCCAGCTTCTGGAGAACGCGTTCAAGTACTCGCCCGACGGTGGCCTGATCAGTGTCGAGGCGTGGGCCGAGGAGAACAAGGTGGTCGTGGTGGTCGACGACGAGGGGCTGGGCATCGCCCCCTCCGACCGTGATCGTGTCTTCGAGCGGTTCGTCCAGGTGGACAGCGGCGACCGCCGCAGATTCGGCGGTGTGGGGCTCGGTCTCTACATCGTCCGCAGCCTCGCGAGGGCCCAGGGCGGCGAGGTGAGCGCGCATCCGAGGCCCGGTGGCGGGACCCGGATGAGGCTCGCGCTGGAAGCTGTCTCCACTATCGAATCCGACACACCGACGCGGTAACGAGGGAGTCACGGATGAGCTGATCTATCGTCCAATGTGTACAAGCTGTGATCGTGCCCCGGTTTCTGGGACTGAGTAACGGGGCATTTCGGTCGTACCGGGGTGTGTTCCCTCGGGGGGAACTGGGAGCGGGGAGGTGGGTGTGTCGAGCGTGGTGCTGTTGCCGTACGCACCGTCCAGCGTCGCCGTCGCACGCCAGCGTCTCTGCACTGACCTGCAGAAGTCGGGGGTCTACGACGGCGCGATCGACGATGCTGTCCTGGTGGTGAGCGAGCTGTTGAGCAACGCCTTGCGACACGCCCATCCGCTGCCGTCCGGCATGGTCAGGGTCGCCTGGATGTGGAGCGACGACCATGTGGAGGTGGCGGTGAGTGACGGCGGAGCGGCTACCGAGCCGCGCGCCGGGCGTCCCACCCTGTCCTCGCTCGGCGGGCGTGGGCTCGGCATCGTCGAGTACGTCGCGGAGAGCTGGGGAGTCCGGCACGACGGGGAGCAGACCACGGTGTGGGCTGTGCTCCCCGCCCCGCACGGATCAGTCAATGGCCAAGTTGCGGCCCTCAGAGAGGCTGGATAGCGACGGGCCGAAACAACAGGGCCCGTTCGACCAGGGTCCAGGTCGTCGATACCAGCAGGTAGAGTCCGGCCGCCAACGGCAGCACCAAGGCGGCCGCGACCGCCCCGAACGACATCAGCGGAAGGATCTTCCGCATCAGCTCCGGCTGTTCGGCCGGCATCGTCTTCCTGGTCCGGTGCCACGACAGCAGCGCGACGACCGCGATCGCCGCGACGAGCACCACGAACACCAGCATCGGACCGCTGATCAGCCCATACTTGGCGATCATGCCCGCCATCTGCTGCCCGAGCGGCGCGCCGAACAGATCATGGCCCACCAGCGCGGTCGGATGCGTGGCCACCTGGTACATCAGCCACATGAACGGCACCTGCGCCAACCCCGGCAGGACGCCCGCGAACTGCGAACTGCCCTCCTTGGCGTACAGCGCGCCGACCTCCTTGTGCAGCCGCTGCGGATCGCGCTTGTGCCGCTTCTGCAACTGGCGCACCTTCGGCGCGAGCCGCTCGCGCACCTTCGCGCTGCGCGCCTGCCGCAACACGAACGGCAGCAGCAGCGTGCGTACCGCGAGCGTGAACAGGACGATGGCCACCGCGGTCCCCCCGCTGCCCAGCGGGTCGGCCAGACCGGTGATGAACGTCACCAGAGAATCGATCATTGAGCCCTTCAATCGAGACGACGGGATCAGGGCTCGCCTCGACGAGCCCCGCCTAACCGGAGGCGGGGCTCAGGGATGGGGCACGTGGACGCGGCCTCCCGGCGGCGTCCGGATCACGCTGGCGCTGGAAGGCCGTCCTGCGCGCGTAGACCAGCGGGTACCGCGGCGCCTCGCCCTCGACGGCGAGACTCAACCGGCAGGCCCAGGCGGCGAGCAGCAGCACGCCGAGCCCGGTCATGGCGGTCACCGCGACGACCCCCGCGGGGTTGGCCAGCATGGCCAGCGCGAACTCGAACATCAGTGGGAGGACGTCTTACCCACCACGGTGACCACGACGAAGACCACCACGGCGATGACGCCGATGAGCAGCGCCAGCTTCAGCAGCCCGAACACCATCGGGATGATGAACGTGAACAGCACGAAGAGCGCCAGCAAGGCACCCGCGACGAGCATCACCATACGACCCATAGGGCCCACGCTACGTCCTGCGGGCGCCCGCCGCGATGTTTCCGGGCGAATCGGTCTTACGAAGCGATGACGCGGGGTGCCGGATCACCGGGGCCGCGCCGTACCGTGAGCGAATGAGCACCCGCATCCTGGTGGTCGAGGACGATCCGACCGTCGCCGAGGTCGTGGCGCGCTATCTGGAGCGCGACGGGCACCAGGTCGAGTGCGTCGGCGACGGCGCCGAGGCGCTGCGCAGGGCGCTGGCGAACCCGCCCGACCTGATGATCCTCGACCTGATGCTGCCCAAGATCGACGGGCTGCAGGTGTGCCGGAAGCTGCGCGAGCGCTGGCCGGTCCCGGTGATCATGCTGACCGCGCTCGGCGAGGAGATCGACCGGGTCGTCGGGCTGGAGACCGGCGCCGACGACTACGTGACCAAGCCGTTCAGCCCCAGGGAACTGGCCCTGCGGGTGCGGTCCGTGCTGCGCCGGGCCGGCGGCGCGTCCGTCGTCGCGGGCACCGGCGTGCTGCGCGACGGCGACCTGGTGGTGGACGTCGGCGCGCACGAGGTACGGCGGCGCGGCGAGGAGATCATGCTCACCGCGCGCGAGTTCGACCTGCTCGCCTACCTCATGCGCAACCCCCGGCAGGCCTTCAGCCGCACCGCGCTGCTCGACCAGGTCTGGGGCTGGTCCTTCGGCGACTCCTCGACCGTCACCGTGCACGTACGGCGGCTGCGCGAGAAGGTCGAACCCGACCCGACCGAGCCGCGCAGGATCGTCACCGTCTGGGGTGTCGGCTACCGCTACGAGCCGCTGGCGTGAACCTGCTCAAGATCATCGCTGTCACGGCCGGGCTCGGCACCCTGGTCGCGGCGGCGGGCCTCGCGATCATGTGGCGGCTGCGCGGCAGGTCCATCGGCGTGATGATGGCCGTCGTGGCGGCCGTCGCGGTGGTGGCCACGCTGGCCGGGGTCGTCGCGATCACCCTCCGCATGCTCATCGAGGGCGAGGCCAGGGACCTCGTGCTCAGCGTCGTCGCGGTGGGCGGGCTGGTCGGCCTCGGGGTCGCGTTCATCCTCGGCCGCCGGGTCGTGGCCGCGAGCAGGCGCCTGGTCGACGCGGTACGCACGCCAGGGGATTTCACCGCGCCCCAGGGACTGCCCGCCGAGCTCCAGACCATCGCCAACACCCTGGAGGAGTCGTTCGCCAGGGAACGGGCGCTGGAGGGCGCGCGGCGCGAACTCGTCGCCTGGGTGAGCCACGACCTGCGCACCCCGCTGGCCGGCATGCGGGCCATGGCCGAGGCGCTGGAGGACGGCGTGGTCACCGACCGCGAGACCGTGCTGCGCTATCACACCCAGATCCGGCTGGAGGTCGAACGCCTGTCCGGCCTGGTCGACGACCTCTTCGAGCTGTCCCGCATCCACGCGGGCGCGCTCCGGCTGTCGCGCTCCAGGATCGGCCTGGCCGACCTGGTCGCCGACACCATGGCCGGAGCCGAAGCACTGGCCAGAGCCAAAGGGGTACGGCTGAGCGCCGAGGCGGGCGAGGTCGTGCCCGTCGAAGCCGACGCGGGCGCGCTCGGCAGGGCGTTGCGCAACCTCGTGGTCAACGCCATCAGGCACACGCCAACCGATGGCACGGTGCTGCTGCGCGCCGCCGTACACGTAGGCATGGCCTGTCTGTCGGTCGCCGACTGCTGCGGCGGCATACCGGAGGCGGACCTGCCACGGGTCTTCGAGGTGGCGTTCACCGGTGAGTCGGCGCGCACCCCGACCGGGGAAGGGGGAGCCGGACTCGGGCTGGCCATCGCGCAGGGCATCGTCGAAGCGCACCAGGGCCTGATCGGCGTGGTCAACGAAGGCCCCGGCTGCCGCTTCGAGATCCGGCTCCCGCTGTCCTAACCCGTCATGTCACGCACCATGTGCAGCGGCGGCTCCGCCCGGCCCATGCCGAACGAGTCCGTCATCGCCCGGAACGTGGGACACGGCCAGCGCCACATGCAGCTCCGGCAGCGCAGGATCGGATGCGCGGTGTCGCTCGTGATCCCTCCCGCGTCGCGCGGCTGGTGCAGATCGAGCAGCCTCAGCCCGAGCTCGGTGAAGGTGAGCAACTGGTCGCGAGCGCCCTCCAGGAAGTCGAGGTCCTCGCCCGCGAGCCTGGTACGCACGGGGACATAACCCTCGTGGTTCATCAGGCCGCGCAGGCGGCCCGCCTCGTCCTGCCATGAGGCCGCCTTCTGGGTGCGGATCAGCATGGCTTCCAGCCGCTCGCGCAACTGTTGCCGCTGAGGGTCGTCATGTTCCTTGGTCATCTTTGCTCGGGCCCGATGGTCTCGCCGCCCGCCCTCCGTTCACGAAGTGGGGACCGGACGAGGAGCTGTCGGGCCACCGCCGGTGTCACACTGTCAAGCTTCGCGTACTCTGCGTTTTCATGGAGCCCAAACGGGGGACAAAAACCTGACCTTCGCCTATCGGCGTGAGAACGTGACCCGGAGGCTTCGCGACGCTAGCCTGCCCTCTGTGGAGCTCAAGGTCTCGACTCGATCACATGCCGGCCACGCCCTTGTGGAAATCGCCGGTGAAATCGACCTATATACGGCGCCCCGCCTGCAAGCCGAGTTCACTCGGCTGCTGCAGGACGGGCCTAACCGCGTGGTCATCGACATGTCCGCCGTGGAGTTCTGCGACTCCACGGGGATGAACGTGCTGCTGTCGGCGCTCAAGCGGGTCAAAGAGCAGGGAGGCGCGCTCGATGTGGCCGCGCCGCGGCCTGCCGTACGCAAGATCCTGCAGGTCACCGGACTCGACTCGGTCTTCACCGTGCATGAGGAAGTGCCGGAGGAGTTCCTGATCTCCGAGGGTTCGTGACCGCCGACACCGCCGTCGTCATCCCCGCCAAGAACGAGGGAGAACGCATCGGCGCGACCGTGACGACCGCCTTAACGTTGCCCGGCGTCGACCTCGTCGTGGTCGTCGACGACGGGTCGGGCGACCAGACCGGGCGGGTGGCCCGGGCGGCAGGAGCGCGCGTGGTGCGGCACAGCCGCAACCGGGGCAAGGCGGCGGCCATGGAGAGCGGGGCGGAAGCCGTCCGCCTGCTCGACGGCGACGTGCCCCGGCACCTGCTGTTCCTCGACGCGGACCTGGGGCAGACGGCCGCGGCGGCCGAACGGCTCATCACTCCCGTGCGGTCCGGGGAGGCGGACATGAGCATCGCGGTGTTCGCCACCCGGGTGAAGCTCGGCGGGCACGGGCTGGTGGTCCGGGTGGCCCGCGACGGCATCCGGCGCGCCACCGGCTTCGTGGCCGCCCAGCCCTTGAACGGGCAGCGGTGCCTCACCCGGGACGCCTTCGAGGCCGCCCGGCCGTTGGCGCACGGGTTCGGGGTGGAGACCGGGCTGACCATCGATCTGCTGCGCAAGGGGTACCGCGTGGTGGAGGTGCCGGTGGAGATGACCCACCGGGCCACGGGCACGGACTGGCACGCCCAACTGCACCGCGCCAAACAACTCCGCGACGTCGCCCGCGCCCTGGCCACCCGCGAACCACTCATCCACGACAACCTGCCCAAATTCCGCCGCTAACCTCGGCTCTCGCCTGCCAGGGCCCCGGCCTGCGGCGTAGCGTGTGAGGTCTCTGTGGCGTGCCGAACGGGTGTTGGCGCGCCGTGCGTATGAGGTCTCTGCGGTGTGCCAACGCGTGTTGGCGCGCCGCCTCGCGTCGGCCCGTGCTTTCGGCTACCGCGCGCCGCCCTCGCGCCGGCCTGTGCCTTCGGCTACGGCACGCCAACGAGACCGCCTCCGCAGGCGCGTGGTCCTCTCCGTCCAAGGGACGCTCCTCGGGAGCGTCTGGCGGGCCGCCGCAACGGCGCCTGTGGATAACTAGTGGAGGTTATCCATAGAGGCCTTGGGGCTCGGCCTGACTGCTGTGGATGATGTGCTGGAATTTGCGGGTGACTTCGGAGACGTCCACCAGGACTGACCACCGGCACCACCTCCTGGCCAAGGGGGCCGTGGCGGCGATCGTTCTGTCCGTGCTTCTCACGATCGCCATCGGTCTCATGGGCCCGTCGGCGATGGTCCCCGCCCTTGACGGCCCATCGTGGCAACCCCCCTATTCGCTGGCCCTCCATCCGGCCCCTCACCTGGTCATCGCCCTGGCGGCGGCAGCCATTGTGTTCGGCGGCCTGGGGCTCCTCGGCGGTCTGCTCGCCTGGCACACGACCTGGTCGTCCACAGCGTCTTCAGGAACCGCACCGAGTCGGGGCGAGACCCAGGCGGCGGGCGTTTCGGTGTCCTCGCTGGCGAGGGTTCTCGTGCTGGTGGGGTGTGTCGCGGCCGGGGTGCTGGCGTTCCTGCCACCGTCAGGGTCGGCCGACCACCTCAACTACGCCGCATACGGCCGCATGGTCATGCTCGACGTCGACCCGTACGCGCATGGCGCCGTCGACCTCCCCGGCGATCCCGTCGCGGATGCAGTCGAGGTTCCGTGGCGGGAGGAGCCGAGCGTCTACGGTCCGGTCGCGACGGCCGTGCAGGCGCTGGCCGCCTGGATCGGCGGCGACTCCGTCCGCCTGACGATCTTCGTGCTGGCGTTGGTCAACTCCGCCGCCTTCATCCTCACCGCCCTATTGCTCGATCGGCTCACCCGGGACAGTCCCGCTCTGCGCCTCCGCGCCGCGCTGCTGTGGACGGCCAACCCGCTGCTGCTCTACCAACTGGTCGCCGGCATGCACGTGGACACGCTGGCGATCGCCTGCATGGTCGCCGCCCTGCTGGCCCGTGGACGCCCGGCCGGGTCCGGGCTCCTGCTCGGGCTCGGCGTCGCGATCAAAGTCAACGCGGGCCTGGTGGCCCTCGGCCACGCCTGGGAACTACGCCGCAAGCCTGCCCGCCTCGCCGTCACGGCGGGGGTCGCGCTGGCCGTCGTGGCTGTGGGGTACGTCCTGGCCGGGCCCAACGTCTTCGACCAAGTGAGCCGCGCCAGCAAGTCGATCTCGTTCGCCTCGTTCTGGAAGCTCGTGCAGGGGTGGTTCCAGTCGATCATCGGCTCGGGAGCCTACCGGGGTGAGATCCAGATCGGCGCCCTGCTGGTGATCGTGCTCCTGGCCTGGGGGTTGTTCCGCCTCGCGTCGAGAACGGCTTGGGCCCAGCGGAGACCCGGGAAGGGGGATCAGGTTTTCGATCCCGAGGTGGGGGCGTCCGGGTTGGGGGCGCCTGGGGTGAAGGTGTCCGGGTTGGGGGCGCCTGAGGTAGGGGCCGTGGTCGTGGTCGCTTATCTGTTCGCTACGCCGTACATCCTGCCTTGGTATGACGGGCTGGCCTTCGCGTTGCTGGCGATGGTTGCGGCCAGCGGTGTTGATCTCTTCCTGGCTGGGCATCTGATCGTGTTGTCGCTGGCCTACCTGCCCGCCAGGGTCGCCGATCAGCCCGAGGATCTCGGCTGGATGCTGGACGTGGTCAGGAAGCAGGTGGCTCCGTGGGCGTTGCTGCTGCTGACTGCGGCTCTGTGGTGGTGGGCCTGGAGAGCTGGAGGGCGCGGACGCACGCGGCCAGGGTGAGCGGTACGGCGACGGTGAGCGCCATGGCGGGGATGGCGATGCCGGAGTCGTTCACGAGGAACCCGACGAAGGCGCACGTCAGCGCGCCGAACAGGCCTGCGCGCAGGGGAGGGGCGAAGGTGTAGGCGCGGCCGAGTGCCGAGGCTCCCCACCGTGACGGGCGGTCCAGCACCAGGAACAGGAAGGCCAGGGCGACCAGGGAGAGCAGGGTGAGTTGCCAGTTCCCCACGGTGATGCCGATCATGGAGCTGAACTTGCGGCCGATCACGGTCCACGCCTGGCCGTCGATGATCTGCTGGACGAACGTGCCGAGATGGGTGCGCTGTGCTGCCGGGCGCAGCCAGTCGAACACGGCGATGGCGCCGATGAGGGCCGCACCTGCCAGGCCGACCAGGAGGAGCTTGACCACCGAGACCTTGCGGCCCGACAGCAGGATGAGGAACACCGCCAGGCCGATCACGAACGCGGGGACGCCACCGAAGTCGGCTCCCCAGGCGGGCCAGCCGTCGGCGAAGACCGCGAACCCGCCGTACACCGCGCACGCCGCCACCGCCACGATTCGCGGCGTACCCCGGCCGAGCAACCAGTGGGCGACTCCGGCCAGGGCCAGGATGGTGCCCGTGGCGTACACGGCGAAGGCGATGTTGCTGAAGCCGTAGAAGCGGCCGCCGGTGACGGGCTCGTAGCCGGTGACCGCGTTCACCTGCAGGGTCGAGCCGGTCATCACGTCGATGAGCAGCGCGACCGAGGTGACGCCCGCGACGACGGTGAGTGGTCCGAGCACGTGCGCGCGCCACGGCCCCGCGAACGCGAGCCCCGTGATCAGTCCGGCGAAGCCGACGATGGTGCCGATCAGCGCGAACATCGGCGCGGGCAGGCTCCACCAGGGCACGAGCTGCGCCAGGAAGGTGGACACGGCGATCGCCCCACTGAGCACGGCCACGGCCTGCACCGCCATGAGCACCCGCGACGTCGCCGCGTCGCTTCCCGCCTCCCCGCGACCATGCCGCCGACCTACGGCCGACGTGGCGTCTGCGATGGTGGTGTCTTTCTTGAGTCCTGTGCCGTCGTCAGCGGGTGCTGGGTGCCGTGAGGCGTCTGTGGTCGCGGCGTCGCTCTTGAGCTTTGTGCCGTCGTCTGAGGGTGAGGTCTGCCCTGCGGCTGAGGTGTTGTCGCCGAGCGCGGGGGTGCCTGGGACGTTCATCTCGTCTGTGGGGGAGGTGGTGCCGGAGACGGTGGGGGAGCGGCGGCGGCGGCGGAGGGCTAGGGCGGCTAGGGCGTAGAAGAGGACCTGGACTGCGACGAACACGGCGAAGAAGGGGCCGCGGACCTCGCGTAGGACCTGGCTGGCGAGGTCCTCGTCGGCGAGTTCGTTCACCAGGTCCGTGGTGGAGGGAGGGGCCTGGCCGCCGCTTTGCCAGGGGCGGCCGACTACGCCGTTGGGGGCGTCCAGGCCGAGGAGGCTGATCGCTGTGGCGGTGAGGTCGGTGATGGTGACCAGGGCGTCCTGGCGGGTGGAGGTCGCGGTGAGAAAGCCGTGCCGGTACGGCTCGCCGGTGGTGGAGGGGCCGTCGGCGATCGCCACGTGGAGGTGGGCGGCGATGCTGGTGTCCGACACGCCTCCGAGCAGGACGGTCGTGTCAGCGGGGAGGCGGTTCAGCAAGGCGCCGATGCGCTGGTCGGCCTGGGTGACGGCGGTCTGCCGGGCCTCGGTCGTGAGGGGGATCGGGAACCCGTCGCCGGAGAGGGGCGCACTGGTCCAGGCGGTCGCCAACTGGTCGGCTTCGAGGACGATGAGGTGGTACGAGGCCAGGTCGGCTACAGACTCCGGCGCGTCTGCGTATGTGGTGATATTTCCGGACTTGTTGGCCGCGGCGAGGGCTGCTCCAGGGCCGATCGCCGCTACCTTTCCGCCTGCGTCGGTGACGAGCTGGCCCAGGGTGCCGATTTGCGCGCCGTACCCGGTGGTGGTTTGGAAGGTCACGAGGTCGGACCAGCCGGGGACGGTGGCGCCCGTGCCGGAGGTCTGCGGGGCCGGGGGGAGGGCGCAGCCCGTGCCCGCGGTGCCGGCGCGTTGGCCGGCCGAGACGGTGAGCCAGCCGGCGATCGGGCAGGTGATCCCGCGGTCCGGGGGCGGCACCGCTCGGGTGGACAGCGACGCGGACGCGCCTCGGCCGACGAGTTTCCACAGGTTGGGGGTGCGGGCCTGGTCGAGGTCGCTCCACTCCAGACCGGGAACTCCGATGATTGCCACCCGCTGGGCCGGCCGCGTCGCAGGGAGGTCACCGCTTCGCCGCCCGGCCTTGTATGACGCGAGGCGCGGATCTAGGACGCCCGCGTGCGCGGCAGGGACGTCGGCTTGTGGGGAGAGTGCCCGGGGGGCGGCAGGGGTGAGGCTGGCTTGCGGCGGGCGTACCTGGGAGGTGGCTGTGGCTGTGCCGGTGAGGGTGGTTAGGAGGGTGGTGAGGGTGAGGAGGGCTGTGGTGCGGATGCGGTGGTGTGGGGGCTTTCGTGCAGGGGGCATGGGTGTGGTGTGCGGCATAGTGGAACCCCCGGTGTCAGCGCCCTCGAACGACTGGAGCCACGGTAACGTGCCTCACCGTGACAGGTGGTGAGGTGTCCTCGATCAGGCGTCATTGGTGGGTGTGGCCGGTTGCGGTGCTGGTCGTGGTGGTGGCGGCGGTCCCGCTGGTGCGGTACTGGCTGACGAATCCCGACGATCAGCGGCTCGTCGACCTCGACGTCTACCGCACCGGCGGGCGGATGGTGCTCGACGGCGCTCCGGTCTACGACTTCTTCACCCCGGCCCCCCAACTGCTCCCCTTCACCTACCCGCCGATCGCGGCGCTGCTGGCCGTACCTCTGGCGTGGTTGTCGTGGGAGGGGGCGCAGTGGGTGTGGACGGTGGGGATCTTCGCGGCGCTCGCGGTCACCGTCGGGTACTCGTTCCGTGCGGCGCTGGGGCGGGCGGGGCAGTGGATGCCGCTGGTGTTCGCGGTCGCCATGGTGGCGTGTACGTACCTGATGCCGATTCGCGACCAGGTGAGGTTCGGTCAGGTCGACATCCTGCTGGTCGCGCTCTGCCTGGCCGACTGCGTGGCGAAGAAGCCGTGGTGGCCGCGCGGTTTCCTGATCGGCCTGGCCACGGCGGTCAAGCTCACGCCGGGCGTCTTCCTCATCTACCTGCTGATCACCGCTCGTGACGACGTACGGCAGCGCAAGGCGCTGTTCATGGCGGTGTTCACGGCCACCCTGCTGACGCTGCTCCCGTTCGGGGTCATCCCACGGGACGCGGCCGACTTCTGGTTCTCGGCCCTGCTGGACCCGGAACGCCTGGGCAGAAACGCCGCCACCACGAACCAGTCGTTGCGCGGCATGCTGATCAGGCTGTACCTCCCCGACACGCTCACGTCGCTGATCTGGATCGCGCTGGTCGCGGTGGTGGCCTGGTACGGCTTCCGCTGGGCCCGGCAGGCGTTCAGGGCACAGGATCCGATCACCGCCACCGCCCTGGTCGGCCTGATGGCCGTGCTGCTCTCGCCGGTGGCCTGGATCCACCACCTGGCCTGGGTGGTGGTCGTGCTGGGCGCGCTCGTCGGCGACGGGCGGGACCGGGTGAGGCTGTGGGTCGCGGGCGGCGTCTGGCTCTACTACGTGGTGCCGATCCCCTGGTGGGGCGTGACGATCAAGGCGGCCGAGATACCGGTGATCAGCCCGGTGGTGGGAAAGATCGTGCAGAACGGATACGGCCTGGGCGCACTGGTCCTGGTCTGGCTGCTGGGCGTCTGGCTGCCGCGGCGGCGGGAGAAACCCGTCCCGATCTCCTGACGGAGCGATTACCCTCGGTGTCGTGCTGGTTACTTTATGGGTGGTCGTCGGAGCCGTGGCCGGGGTCAGCGGTGTCGTGATCGGGTACCTGGCGCTCCGGCAGGCCAGGGCGGCCGTCGACGAGTGCCGGCAGATGCTGGCCAGGCAGGTCGGCAACGCGGGCGATCTGCGGGCGATCAGGGACGTGGCGGTGTGCCGGTACGACGCGCTGGAGGAGATGACGGGGCGGCTGTCGTTCTCGGTCGCGATGATCAACGGGCTGGGTGACGGCATCGTGCTGACCTCGATCAACGGGCGGTCGGAGACGCGCACCTATATCCGCCCGGTGGTCGGGGGCAGGGGCGGGCAGCCGCTCGCGCCGGAGGAGGAGCAGGCCGTACGCGCCGCGCGGCTGGGGCTCGGCCCCGAGATCGCGCCGCAGCCGGCGAGACGGTAAGAAATCACACTCTGCACGACAACCTGCGGATACTCTGGAGTCATGCCCAGACTCGCCTATCTCGGACCGGAGGGCACCTTCACCGAAGAGGCCCTGCGAATCCTGGAGCCCGACGCCGAGCGCCTGCCGTGCGCCAACGTGCCGGCCGCGCTCAACGCCGTCAGGAACGGCGAGGCCGACCGCGCCGTGGTCCCGCTGGAAAACTCCCTGGAAGGCGGGATCGCCTCCACGCTGGACGAGTTCGCCTGGGGCGACCCGCTGCTGATCACCGCCGAGCTGCTGCTGCCGGTCCGGTTCTCGCTGCTGGCCAGGCCGGACACCGAGCTCGTGCACATCAAGCGGGTCTTCACCCACCCGGCGGCCATCACGCAGTGCCGCGCGTTCATCGCCCGTGAGCTGCCCGACGCGGTGGTGGTCTCGGCGCCGTCCACGGCCGCCGCGGCGCAGGAGGTGGCGCTGCCGGGCTCGCCGTACGACGCGGCCATCGCCGCGCGCATCGCGGGCGAGCACTACGGGCTGATCGAGGTCGCCTCGAACATCGGCGACAGGTCCGACACGATGACCAGGTTCGTGAAGGTGAGCCGTCCCGGCGCGCTACCCGAGCCGACCGGTTCGGACCGCACCACGCTCGTCGTTTTCCTGGCCGACGACCACCCGGGCGCGCTGCTGGAGATGCTGACGGAGTTCTCGGTGCGCGGCGTCAACCTGACCCGCATCGAGTCGCGCCCCACCGGCGACGGCATCGGCCGCTACTTCTTCCACTTCGACTTCGAGGGCCACGTCGCCGACGCGCGCGTCGGCGAGGCCATCTCGGGCCTGCACCGCATCTGCGGCGAGGTGCGCTTCCTCGGCAGCTACCGCCGCCACGACGGCGTGGCACCGCAGATCAAGAGGGGTACGGCGGACGCCGAGTTCGCCGAGGCCGACGGCTGGCTGACCCGAATCAGGGCCGGGCAGGTTTAATCCGCGCGCGGGCGGGAGTCCAGCGCCGGTAGCCTCTTCCTTGTGATTGACCTGCGTACCCTTCGTGAGGATCCCGACCGGCTACGGGCGTCGCAGCGTGCCCGCGGTGCGGACGACTCTGTCGTCGACACGCTGCTCGACCTCGATGAGCGTCGCCGAAGTGCGCTGACCTCGTTCGAGTCGCTGCGGGCCGAGCAGAAGTCCCTGGGCAAGACGGTGTCCAGGGCGCAGGGCGAGGAGAAGGCGGCGCTGCTGCAGCGCGCCAAGGAGCTCTCCACCCAGGTCAAGACCGCCGAGGTCGAGGCCGAGAAGCTGGCCGCCGAGCTCGAAGCGGTGCTGGAGGCCGTGCCCAACCTGGTCGACGAGGACGCCCCGCACGGCGGCGAGGACGACTATGTCGTCCTGGAGGAGGTCGGCGAGAAGCGGGTCTTCGATTTCGAGCCGAAGGACCACCTGGAGCTGGGCGAGCTGCTGGGCGCCATCGACATGGAGCGCGGCGCCAAGGTCTCCGGTTCGCGTTTCTTCTTCCTGCGCGGCGTCGGCGCCAGGCTGCAGCTCGGGCTGCTCAACATGGCCATGCAGCAGGCGATCGAGGCGGGCTTCATCCCGATGATCACGCCGGTGCTGGTGAAGCCGGAGACGATGCAGGGCACCGGCTTCCACGTGGCCCACGACAAGGAGATCTACCACCTGCCCGAGGACGACCTCTACCTGGTCGGCACCTCGGAGGTGTCGCTGGCCGGGTACCACGCCGACGAGATCCTGGACGGCGCCTCGCTGCCGATCCGGTACGCCGGCTGGTCGTCGTGCTTCCGCCGCGAGGCCGGCTCGTACGGCAAGGACACCAGGGGCATCATCCGCGTCCACCAGTTCGACAAGGTGGAGATGTTCTCCTACTGCCGTCCGGAGGAGGCGCGCGAGGAGCACCAGCGCCTGCTCGCCTGGGAGAAGGAGATGCTGGCCAAGATCGAGGTGCCGTACCGCATCATCGACACGGCGGCGGGCGATCTGGGCACCTCGGCGGCGCGCAAGTTCGACTGCGAGGCGTGGATTCCCACCCAGGGCCGCTATCGCGAGCTCAGCTCGACCTCCAACTGCACCGAGTTCCAGGCTCGCAGGCTCGCGGTCCGCTACCGGGACAAGGACGGCAAGCCGCAGCACCTCGCGACGCTGAACGGCACGCTGGCCACCACCCGGTGGATCGTCGCCATCCTGGAGAACCACCAGCAGGCCGATGGCTCGGTCGTGGTGCCGCAGGCACTGCGCCCCTATGTCGGGCTCGACGTGCTGGAGCCGGTCAAGTAGGGGTCTCGTGCGGGTCTCCTCACCGCTCTATGGACGGCGAGGAGTCCTGGCATGCCCAGACCGAGGTGATCCTGGGCGGTGACGCCGCGAGCGTCCACAGCTCTGCAGGGGGCCAGGGAACGAATGCGGGCATCCCAGGTGCGGTTGAGCTAGGTGAGGCGCTGGGGGCGGCTCTCAGGGCCGGGAAACGGGGATTCGCCGGGCGCCTACGCGGACTGGCGGCGGGCGAGCAGGTGGTGTGCTTCGCGAGCCGGTTGGTTTCTCATGAACCCGCTCCTGCGGGCTGGTCTACCGAGGAGGGCCTGGACGTACGAGAGGGCGGAACCCGCTGGAAGCGAGCCCCGCCCTGTCTCGTTACTACAGGTCAGATGGCACGGACCTGTGAGGCCTGCGGCCCCTTCTGGCCCTGCGTGATCTCGAACTCGACCCGCTGGCCGTCTTCAAGGCTGCGGTAGCCGTTGCCGACGATCTCGGAGAAGTGCACGAACACGTCCGGCGCACCGCCGTCCGGGGCGATGAAGCCGAAGCCCTTCTCAGCGTTGAACCACTTGACGGTTCCCTGAGCCATAAAAGCTCTCCCTCAGGATGTGAATCTATGGGACCCGCACCTCGCGAATCCCGGTGTGTCGTACAGCGGTTACCCCAGGGAAGCTCAGACAAAGTCATGCTGGTTTTCACTACGGGATCAGCTAATACAACGCCATCACATCTAACACCATTCTGCCGCGTTGGTGTTCCCTCGGTAGGAAGATTTCTGCCAAGCGGCATCAGCGTGCAAACTGGAACGTGTTATGCACAAGCACCACGCGCCCCGTCTGGTAGCCACCGACCTTGATGGAACCGCGCTCCACTCCGACGGAACGGTTTCCACCCGTACAGCCGCGGCTTTCGCCCGGATCGAGGAAGCCGGAGCCACGCTCGTGTTCGTCACCGGCCGCCCGCCGCGGTGGATGAGCGACGTCGCGGGCGCCGTACGACACCGTGGCCTGGCCATATGCGCCAATGGCGCGTTGCTCTACGACCTGCGCACCGAACAGATAGTGGAGTCTCACCTCATCGACCCCGAAGTCCTGGCCGAAGTCGTCGCTCAGCTTCGAGCGAACGTGCCCGAACTCGCATTCTCTGTGGAGTATGTGGGCGGTTTTGCGCATGAGTCCGATTTGGGCGCGGCGATGCTGACCTCCCGGCCTTGCGCGAAACTGCTCGCGCGGCATCCGCGGATGGATCCCGACCAGTTCCACGCGTGTGTGCACGAGGTGGTGGGGCACCTGGTGACCGCCACGCACTCCAGCGGCACGGCGCTCGTCGAGATGAGCGCCCAAGGGGTCACCAAGGCCACGGCCCTGGCCACGCTCGCCGGACGGCTGCGCGTCGAACCGTTCGAGACGATCGCGTTCGGTGACATGCCGAACGACCTGCCCATGCTGAGCTGGGCAGGTACGTCCTACGCGGTCGCCAACGCGCACCCTGCCGTGTTGGCCGCCGTCGACCATGTGACCGCGGCCAACGACGACGACGGGGTGGCTCAGGTGATCGAGGAGCGTTACAGGTAGGGGCCCGCGCCGCCGGGTCTGTTGCCCTCGTGCGAGCCGCCCGGCAGCGCCTTGCGCATCTGCTCCAGTTGGGCGCGTGCCGCCATCTGCTGGGCGAACAGCGTCGTCTGGATGCCGTGGAACAATCCTTCGAGCCAACCCACCAGCTGAGCGTGCGCGATGCGCAGCTCGGCGTCGCTGGGCGGGTTGCCGTTGTCGTCGGTGAACGGCAGCGACAGCCGCTCCAGCTCGTCGACCAGCTCCGGCGCCAGGCCGTCCTCCAGCTCCTTGATGGAGGACTCGTGTATCTCCTTCAGGCGCTTGCGGCTGGCGTCGTCAAGGGGGGCGGCCCGCACCTCCTCCAGCAACTGGCGGATCATGCTGCCGATGCGCATCACCTTGGCCGGCTGCTCGACGAGGTTGGTGATCGACCGCTCGTCCTGGTGCTCACCGCTATCGCCCTGGGTGCTGAAACCCTCGGGGCCCACCACCACGACGTGGGGGGTGTTCTCCTCAGCATTCATACTCATCACCGTACTAGCAGGATCTTCCCGACGTGTTCCCCCGAGTCAAGCATCCGGTGAGCTTCCGCGGCTTCGGTCATCGGCACCTCCGCGTGCACCACGGGCCGCACCACTCCCGCGCTGACCAGCGGCCACACATTCTCCACCACCCCGCGAACGATGACGCCCTTCTCCGCCGTGGGTCGCGAGCGCAGCGTGGTGCCGTGCACGGCGGCCCGCTTGTTCAGCAGCGCCCGCAGGTCCAGCTCGCCCTTCACGCCGCCCTGCAGGCCGATGATGACGAGCCGGCCGCCGGTGCGCAGCGCGCGGACGTTACCCGGCAGATACTTGGCGCCCATGATGTCGAGAATCACATCGGCCTCGACCCGCTCGGCGAAGTCCTCCTCGCGGTAGTTGACCAGCTCGTCGGCGCCCAGCTCCCGGCACCGCTCCAGCTTCTCCGCCGATCCCGCCGTCACCGCCACCCGCGAGCCGAACGCCTTGGCGAGCTGGATCGCCATCGTGCCGATCCCGCTCGCGCCGCCATGCACGAGCAGCGTCTCGCCGCGCCTGAGCCGGGCCGTCATGAACACGTTGGACCAGACCGTGCACGCCACCTCGGGCAGCCCCGCCGCCTCGACCGCCGACACGTTCTCCGGCAGGGGCAGCACCTGCTCCCACGGCACCGCCACCCGCTCGGCGTACCCGCCGCCGCCGAGCAGCGCGCACACCTCGTCGCCGACCTTGAACCCCGGCACATCCGAGCCGACCTCGACGATCACCCCCGAGCACTCCAGCCCGGGGTACGGCGGGGACCCGGGCGGCGGCTCGTAGCGCCCCAGTCGCTGCATCACGTCGGCCCGGTTGACCGCGGAGGCGATCACCTCGATGAGCACTTCGCCCCGCTCAGGACGCGGTTCGGGCACCTCGCGCCACTCCAGAACCTCGGGTCCCCCAGGCTCGGTGATGACAATCGCTCGCATGTGGTCCACCGTAGTGGGGTGGGGAAGTTGTGGGTTGCCCGCGTTCAACGGAACACGGGGCGTTAATCTGCATGGTGTTTGCTGCCCCTTTACGTCCACCCCGAGGGGGAACACGGTGGCAAGACACGATCGAGAAGAATCTCTCGAGGAACAGCTTGCCTGGCTCGACGCCATCAAGGAGACGGACGAAGCCCCCGTGACGGTGAGTGCCACCGTCAGCGCGGCCGACGAGTCCGTCTCTTCGCCGTACCCGAAAGACCCGTGGCTGTCCGTGCCCGCCGAGCACGACACCCCGACGCCGCCGCTGTTCCGCGCCGCGGTCGATTCGGTGTACGGCGAAGCCGCCGCCCAGGAGCCGCCCGCCGAGGAGGCGGAGCCGGAGGAGTGGCGCGAACCTCCCGCCGAGGTGGACCAGCCGACGGCCTTCGTCGTACCGCCGGCGAGTCTGGGCAAGGAGAACGACGCCTTCCTCGCGCCGCTGAAGCCGCTGCCCAGGCCGGATGACACCGACTACTCGATGGGCGCCTTCGGCGCGGCCGAGAAGGCGCCGGAGAGCAAGCCCGAGCGCAGCCTGTTCGACCCGCCGCCGCCCAGGGAGGTCGCGGAGGCCGACCGGACCGATCCCGCCTGGGCGATCCCGCCCGCGTGGTCGCCGCCCTCCGAGGACCCTCAGGAGGAGCCGGAGCCCGCCGAGGACGAGGTGGAGACCAGGTTCAACCTGGAGTGGCCCCGGCCGCCGGTGCGGCTCACCCCGGAGCCCGAGGCCGGGCCGCAGGTTCAGCCACAGGTCGAGCCGCGGGTGGAGGTCGTGCAGAGCGCCGAGATCGTGCGGCGCGCGGAGGTGCGCGAGGCGGAGCCGTACCAGCCGAGGCGGAGGCAGCAGGCGCCGGTGCCGGTGTTCAACGCGCCGCCGCGCCCGGCCGTCGGCGCCAAGCCCACCGCCGAGAGCCTCGATCCCGAGTCGCTGCTGCGCGGGCGGCGCAACGCGCCGTCGAAGGGCTGGCGCCGGATCGTGTACAAGGCGTCGGCCGGCTGGATCAAGCCGGGCGAGCCCGCCGACCTGCGCCGCCGCCGCGAGCTGATGGCGCGGGCGCGCACGCCCGTGGCCACGGGGCACCACCGGGTGGCCGTGCTCAGCCTCAAGGGCGGGGTCGGCAAGACCACGACGACGGTCGGGCTCGGTGCGACGCTCGCGCAGGTGCGTGGTGACCGGGTGATCGCGGTGGACGCCAACCCCGATCGTGGAACGCTCTCGGACAAGCTGGAGCTGGAGACCTCGGCGACCGTGCGCGACCTCCTCAACGAGCGCGACCAGGTCAAGCGGTACGTCGACATCAGGGCCTTCACCTCGCAGGCGGCCTCGCGCCTCGAGGTGCTGGCCTCCGACCGGGATCCGTCGGTGTCCGAGGCGTTCAGCGCGTCGGACTACCAGTCGGTCGCGCAGACGCTGGAGAACTTCTACTCCATCTGCATCACCGACTGCGGTACCGGGCTGCTGCACTCGGCGATGTCCGGCGTGCTCGGCCTGGCCGACCAGATCGTGCTGGTCAGCTCGCCCTCGGTGGACGGGGCGCGGGCGGCCTCGGCGACGCTCGACTGGCTGGAGGCGCACCACTACGGCGACCTGGTCAGGGAGGCGACCGTGGTGCTGTGCAGCGTGCGGCCCCGGTCGAAGTCGGCGGTGGACATCAGGAAGCTGGAGGCGCACTTCGCGGCCAGGTGCCGGGCGGTGATCCGGGTGCCGTACGACCCGCATCTGGAGGAGGGGGCGGAGATCGACCTGGACCGGTTGCAGGAGGCGACCAGGGAGTCGTATCTCCAGTTGGCCGCCTGTGTCGGCGACGGCTTCGCGGGCAACCCGCTCTAGGCGGAGGGTGTGGGATTCGAACCCACGAGGCCATCGCTGACCTGGCCGCTTTCAAGGCGGCTGCACTCGTCCACTATGCGAACCCTCCCGGTGCGGACACCACGATAGCGGTTGGCGGCGAATCCCGCCGATCGCGGCGGAGGTGTACCTTCGGTGGAAGGCTGCTAGGGCGGGAGGCGTACCCCGTTGTCGGATCTCAGCGTCGAGGTTGAGCGCGCCGCGGGCACCGCGGTGGTGCGGCTGAACGGTGACCTGGACAAGATCACCGCGCCCTTGCTGAAACAGCGGCTGATCGACCTGGCGAACGACGGGTGCGACACCGTGGTCGTGGATACGAAGCGGCTGGCCTTCTGCGATTCCAGCGGGCTGTGGGTGCTGCTGGAGCACCAGCGGCTGGTCCGGGAGCGTGGCGGTGCGCTGCGGCTGAGCGGGGTGCACGGCGTGCTGCGCCGGGTGCTCGACGTCACCGGGTTGATCGCCGCCTTCCCCATCGACTCACAGCTGGTCGAGTAGCCACCTCGGCCCGCTCACGGCCGCGCCCAGCCCGGTCACCCGTTCGCGCAGCCCCCGGTCGGCGGTGATGACCAGGACGGTCTCCCACGGCTTCGCCTGCCGTACCACCTCCACGATCGTGTCGTCGCCGCTGTGTACGGCCTGCGCCACGGTGACCCTGTCGGGTGCGGTGGCCGTCCTGGCCGCGCCCTCGACGACGGCGACCACCTTCGGGTGCCACCGGGCCAGGATCGGGTGCCTGAAGCTCCGGCCCGCGACCTCGCGCAGCAGCTTCGCGTTGGCCCCGGCGCGGTCCTTCCACCAGCCGTGCTCGGCCCTGGCGCCGACGATGTTGGCCATGTCGAGGACCAGCGTGGCCGGGCTGAGCGCGAGCTGGACCTCGCCCCAGGTCTCGGCGAAGCCCGGGTGCAGCTTCAGCTCGGGGATCTCGTCGAGGGTCAGCCAGCGCAGGTCGGAGCTCTCGGCGTTGGCCGGGACCACGTCGAGCAGCTCGGCCGCCTCGGCGATCACGGTCTCGAACGTCCAGCCGCCGTGGTCGTCGAGGTACACGCCGGTGACGTCGAGCTTCGCGCCGTCGACCGTGGCCTCCTCGTGGGCCTCCCTGAGCGCGCCGGCGACGGCGTCCTCGTGACTGTCGCGCGCCCCGCCCGGCAGGCCCCAGGTGCCGCCGTGGTGACTCCACACCGCGCGCTCCTGCATCAGCACGCGGGCGGTGCCCCGCTCGTCATGGTGTACGGCGAGCAGTCCCGATGCCCCGTGCACGCCCCAGTGCCGGTGTCCGCGCGCGCACTCGGCCCATCCGTCGCCATCCTTAGCCGCCATGCCGTCAATCCTCGCGCATCCCGGAGGGGCCTGCTACGGCGCTAATTGCCCGATAAATACGAGCCTCTGGCTGTTTCGAGTTGAGGCTATATGTGCATGCAATGAAATAAAGTTCGCTTGCGATGTTCTTGGTGTCGCACAGAGCGACCTTGCTAGGCCATACATGCAGGTCAGACTCTGTTTTGGATGTGGGGTCGAGAATTTGTCGTCAGTTTATCTGCATGCGACAGGTGATCTCCGAAAACGGCATTTGTCAAGACATCTTCAATAAGCTCGACAATTAGTGCTTTGTGCTTGTTTCGGTGCTAGCGTCCTGATTGGTAGCAGAGCTCGTAGTAAGTACGGGCTCAGAAGGGAGAGACATGAATCTCACTCAGCTCTACCCGGCACACCCTGCTGGCTGTTGGTGGAGACGTCGTCGTGGCTGTGGCTGCGGCGGGGGCGGCGGCTTCTGGCGGCGTCGGCGGTGGTGGTGGTAAAAAGAGTCGGTGAGAGCCGACGGGATCTTGCATCCCATCGGCTCTCATTCACCGCTCGGGGTGGACGCTCGGCGCTTGCGCCGAGCGTTCCCCTCCGTAAGACCTTCAGAGAGTTCTGGCCGTACACGCGTGGCCTGCGCAAGCTGTTCGTCGCCGGCGTCGTGCTCGCCATCATCGCCGCTCTTTGCGAGGTCGCCGGCATCGCGCTGTTCGGACATATCACCGACGAGGTGCTCAGCCAGCAGGACCTGGGGGCGTTCTGGACGCCCGCATTCGCCTGGCTCGCCCTCGCCGTGGTCGCCGGCGCGGTCACCTTCGCGAGCTCCTACATCACAGCCTACGGCGGCGAACGTTTCCTGCTGAGGCTGCGCGACCGGGTGTACGAACAGGTCCAGAGGCTCACACCTGACTTCTTCGAGAACCGCAAGCTGGGCGACCTGATGGCCCGGCTGACCGACGACATCCAGGCCATCGAGGAGCTGGTCGGCTCCGGCCTGGTCAAGGCGTTCACGACCGTCGCCAGCGTGGTCTTCTTCGCGGGCGCGGCCTTCTATATTCGCTGGGACCTGGCGCTGATCACGATGGCGCTGGTGCCCGTCTTCCTGCTGGCCTCCAAGCTGTTCGCCACGAGGTTCAGGGTCGCCTCCGCGCGCGAGCGCAACACCAACGGCTCCATGAACAGCGTCATCGAGGAGAGCCTGTCCAACCAGGCGCTGGTGCAGGCCTACAACCGGCAGGAGACCGAGGCCGGCCACCTGCACAGGGAAGGGCGCAACTGGCTGAAGGCCAACCTGACACAGGCTTGGCTGTCCTCCATGTACGGTCCCGTCGTCCAGGTCCTGGAGACCATCTGCCTGATCATCATCATCGGCTTCGGCGCCTGGGAGATCGCCGCCGGGCGGCTCACCATCGGTGGCCTGCTCGCCTTCGCGGTCTACCTCGCCTACCTCTACCCGAACGTACGGAGCCTCGGCGAGATCGCGCTCACCGTCTCCGAGGCGGCCGCCGGAGCCGACCGAGTCATGGAGATCCTCGACACCAAGCCCGGCGTCACCGACCGCCCCGACGCCGTTCCGCTCGCCGGACGCAGCGCGGGCCGGCTGGAGTTCTCACACGTCAGCTTCAGCTACCCGAAGCGGCGGCGGCCGACGTTGCAGAACCTGTCGTTCGCCGTCGAACCCGGCGAACTCGTGGTCTGCACCGGGCCGAGTGGCGCGGGAAAGTCCACACTGGCCAAGCTTCTGCTGCGGTTCTACGACCCGAGCAACGGGGCCGTTCTGCTCGACGGCACCGACATCCGGGAACTGACGCGCGAGTCGCTGCGCGAGAACATCACCCTGCTGCACCAGGAGAGCCTGCTGTTCTCCGGGACCGTCAGGGAGAACATCGCCTACGGGCGGCCGGACGCGTCACTCGACGACGTGGTGCGGGCAGCCGTACTGGCGGACGTGCACGAGTTCATCAACTCGCTGCCGCAGCGCTACGAGACGCCGCTCGGGCAGCGGGGGCGGCTGGTGTCCGGCGGGCAGCGGCAGCGGATCGCCATCGCCCGCGCGATCCTGCGCGACGCGCCCGTCCTGGTCCTCGACGAGCCGATGACCGGTCTGGACGAGGAGACGGCCGCCCGCATCATGGAGCCGTTGCAGCGCCTGATGGCCGGACGCACCACGATCCTCATCACCCACGACCTACGCCACGTGCCCAGCGACGCCCGCCACATCGTCCTGGAACCGGTACGCCCCGCGGCCCGGCTCAGGCTCCGGCACATGAAACGCATGCCCAGCACGACGCAGTGATCTTCATGAGGAGAGGCCCCGCCCCGCGGCGGGGCCTCTCTCTTTCACTGCTTGATGTCGTAGCTGTGGCCGACGGCCGTCTTGTGGGTGGAGGGGCAGTAGGCGTTGGACACGTTGTTCACCGGGTCGCCGCCCACGACCCACTTCCACGGGCCGGTCACCTTCGTCTTGGCTGATCCGTTGGAGCACGTCGCGAAGGCTCGCACATACCCGGCGCCACCCGTGCACCGGGCCCAGGCGTACCTGGCGCCGTAGCCGATGCCACTCTTGCAGCTGGTGGGCCAGGGTTCCGCGCTGGCGGTTACAGGGGTGATCACGATCGTCATGGCGGCCACCGCTGACGCCGCCGCAGCAAAGATCATCTTCTTCATGGGCGGGAGTTTAGCGAGAGGTCATCCGGATTTGTAATGATTTTGGACTATGGGCGGTAAATGCCCGCCTGGCGAACATCGGAACCCTAGGATGCCGTTCCATGCGTTCCGCGATCTTAGGTGGCCTCGCCGCCGCCGTCTTGCTGGGCTCCGCCGTACCCGCCGCGGCCGCCGCCCCCGTCAAACCCCTCACTCCGGCCCAGCTACGCGAGGCCCTCCTCGCCCCCGAGGACCTTGGTGAGGGTTATGTCCCCAACACGAAGCGCAACCGCGAATCGCTGGACGCCGAGTCGGCCCACACCAAGAAGTGCGCGAAAGCCATCAAGGCGCTGAAACCCCTCCTCAGAAGCAAGGCGGCGGTCTTCATCGACGAGGAAGGGAAGCCGTCGGGCGTCAGGCAGTTCGCCGTCAGCGGCACGCTCGCCGAGCTGGCCCGCTGGCAGACGGTGGGCAAGGTCATGGTGCGCGACTGCGCCGGGGTGGACGCCAGTACCGATGAGACCGAGGAGACCATCAAGAAGCTCTCCGTCGGCAAGATCGGGAACTGGGCGTACGGCATCAGGTACAGCAAGACGCTCCCCGAGGCGAACCCCGAGCCGATCCACGCGGTGGACGTCGTGCTCATCAGAGCCAAGAACACCGTCACCCTGCTGTTGAGTAGCGGATTCTTCGCGACATTCGATCCCGGCCTGAGCAGGAAGGCGGCACGCCTGGCAGTACCGAAACTTCACACCGCCCAGCAAACGGCTTCGGAGTAAGAACGACCGAGGCCACATCAAAAAGGGGGACGGAATGACTTATGGTGTGCTGGGTATTGTGGTTTGGCTTGTGATCGCGCTGATTCGCACGGACGGGCATAAAGGGGCAAGAACGATGTTGCCCAACCCGTGGAGGCCGGAATGGCAGGCGAGGCGAGCCGTAGGCCGTCGAGAGCAGCCTCGGCCGGAAAGTCGTACCCACCGGCGCTATCGGGTGACAGATAGCCACTACCCGGACGCTACGACCTCGCCGGCAGTGACCTGAGGAGGGTTCGGAAGCAGGGAGGCAAGATTCTCCCTCACGAAGTCCGCAGCCCTTTTGGTGGATTCTTCGGCCCCAGCTTGATCTTCAAAGACGCTGGTGGAAACCATCACCCCATCCCCAGCGTCGACCCAGTAGTAAGCCACGAACCCGGGGACCTGGCGGATGAGCGGCACGAACCCCTCACTCACTTGGCGTCCCGCCTCGGCGGGATCGGATACCCCCTCGTATCGCCGTACCATTGCGTACATAGCTGATCTCCTCCCCGGGCCCAAGATTGCCCCATGGGGAACGGCATACCCCACCCTGCGTCCTCAGAAGCCAAGGGTCTGTAAATGAATAACACGCGCAGTATTACGGGGCTGTAGGCGTGATGGTGGAGTGCTCTTTTGCCTCTCATCACTTCTCAACGTTTCGGGCCGTCTCACAGCCTCATATGCCCTCGTTGTGCCCTGGGCGAGCACTTCATTAGGTCAGGCGCGATTCCGCAATGGCGGTCCAGTTCTCAGCCGCCGCCCTTGCTGAAGTGCTGGTAGTCCTTGGTGCCGGTCCAGTAGCCGCCCCATTCCCAGCCCACGTTGGCGAATGCCTTCACCACCCGGTCGCCGGGGTTGATCACGCCTGGCTTGTGCAGGGGGCGGGTCGTGTACGCGCGGGCGTTCTTGTGGGCGGTGCCTCCGCCGGCTGTCACGTACGGGTTCTGGAGGGGGTTGAGGTCGATGGCCTCGCCGTAGGCGTGGTTCGACCAGTTGCTGGAGCCGGTGGCCGGGCGGCAGTTGAACGCCGAGGTGTTGTTCGCGTCGATCGAGTCGTAGTCGTCGCCCTTGAAGACGTCGACCAGCTCCATCCGCTTGATCGGGAACCGCCAGTCGTACAGCTTCTCGAACACGGTGACCACGTCGTCGGTCACCGTCTTGCGCACCACCATCTCCCCGGTGTGCGCCTTCTTGTCGAACCCCCAGAACGTCATCGTGATCAACCGCAGGTCCTGGTACGGCACCGGGCAGCCGGGCCGCCACGAGTACGGCAGGCGGTCCCGCCCGACCTTGGACACCTTGGCGGTGAACTTCGGCGGCCCTGCCGGAGACGGTGTGGCCGTGGGCTCGGGCGTTGCGGTGGGAGGGGCGGCGGATGGGCTTGAAGTGGACGTCGCCGCAGGTCCGCTGCATGCGGTGAGGGCGACGGCCAGGAATCCTAGGACGGCGACTCGCTTCATTCGCACACAATACGCGACGACGGGTGACGCACCGTCGCTTCCAGCCAGCCGTACGCCTCGGCGGGTTCCCGGGGGAGCGGCGTGTCGTTGATGATCGCGACGAGCTCCCAGTGGCGGCTCGCCCTTGGGTCGTGCTCCTCGAAGGCCCGTAGCAGTTCGGCCCGGCTCTGCCCGGTCAGGGCCAGCACGCGGTCGAGTACCCGGGAGGCTTCGGGCGTGCCAGGGGCGATGCCGGAGCGGGAGGCGTCCAGCGCCAGGCGCATCACCTCAGGCTGCCCTTTCCGCCACGCGTCGTGGTCGGCGTCCTGCCAGAAGTCCTCGCTCTGTGAGCGCAGCCGCTCGCGGTAGTCCTCGTCGGCGAGCAGTTCGGTGAGCTCCAGCCACGCGTCGAGCTGCGCGATCGTGGGTTCGGCCGGCAGCGAGGGCACCAGGCAGGCCCGCAACGAGCGCAGCCATTCCAGGCGGGCGGGGATGTCGCCGCCGACCTCGTCCACGAACGAGTTGAGCAGTTTCTCCATCTCGGCCGCGCCGAGCCTGCCCAGGGCGTGCAGCCTGCCCAGGTCCTCTTCGGCGGGCCCGTCCTTCTCCAGGGTGGCCCGCAGTACCGCTCGGGTACGGCCGAGCGCCGCGATCTGCGTCTCGACCGCTTGGAGGTGCAGGTCGAGCACCTCTTTGAGCGGGCGCCGGCCGAGTGAGCGGATCGTGGCCAGGTCGACGCCGATCTCCCGCAGGGTGCGCACCAGCTCCAGGTGGACGCGGTGCTCGTCGCCGTACACGCGATAGCCCGCAGCCGTGCGCGCGGGCTCGGGCAGCACGCCGGCGTCGGAGTAGAAGCGGATCGTCTTCACCGGCAGCCCGGTGAGCTTGGCGAGTCGGCCGATCGAATAATCCACTTGAGTCTCCAGTTACGGGAGACTTTAGCGTACCCGCCATGGCGAAGAACAAGACAGTCACTCTGCATCTCCGGGCGGGCGAAGCTGGCCCGGCGGACGTCGGCAAGGAGCTGGGGCCGCTCGGCGTCAACCTCATGGAGTTCTGCAGGCGGTACAACGCGCTGACCCAGGACAGGCGCGGCTTCGTGGTCCCCGCCGTCCTCACCCTGTTCGAGGACCGCTCCTTCGAGGTCGTCACCAAGCAGCCCACCACCGCCTCGCTGATCCGCCACGTCACCGGCCTGTCCGGCGGCAGCCCCCGCCCCGGTCACGAGAACGGCGGTTGGATCACCAAGGAGCAGCTCCGCGAGGTCGCCCTGGCCAAACTCCCCGACCTGAACACCACCGACCTGGACCAGGCAGAGAAGATCATCGCCGGTACGGCCCGCTCGATGGGCCTGTCCGTACGGGACTAGGCGTTCTCCTGGAGTACCGACAGGATGTTCCCCGCGGGATCCTTGAACCAGGCGATGGCGGGACCCTGCCCCCGGGCGATCCCCCTGTCGTCGGTGACGGGGTAGCTCTCGAAGGCGACCCCGCGCGAGGCCAGCTCGTCCACGGCGGCGTCGATGTCGTCGACCGGGAAGTTCAGGATCGTGAACGTCGCCGGCGTGTGGTCGTTCTTCGGATACACCAGCGTCGGCCGGTCGCCGGCGAGATGCAGCGTCAGCATGCCGTACTCCTCGGTCACCTTCAGCCCGAGCGTCTCGCCGTAGAACCGCCTCGCCTTCGGGATGTCGTCCACGGAGAACCCGCTGAACGCCTTCACGTGCTCGAACATGATGCTCCCCTTTTGCGTGGGCCTATCTTTTTGGAGACGCAGCAGCCGGGAAACTGAGTCTCGACACTGCGGAGGCACCGATGAAGTACCTGATCATGGTCTACAGCAACCCGACGTCCCGTGAGGTCTGGGACGGGCTGCCCTCCGACCAGCGTGCCCAGGGCGTACGCGAGCACACCTTGCTGTCGGAGGACCTCGCGGCCTCCGGCGAACTGATCGTCGCGGAGGCCCTGGTCGATCCGTCCCAGGCCAAACGGATCCTGGTACGCGACGGGCAGACCGTCTCGGCCGACGGGCCGTACCCCGACGCCAAGGAAGTGCTGGCCGGGTTCTACCTGCTGGACTGCGAGAGCGAGGAACGGGCGATCGAACACGCCTCGCGGATACCGGAGTCCGCGCTCGGCCTGGTCGAGGTCCGGGCGATCCTGGACCTGGGGATATGACGGATCTTCAACGGCTCACGGCTGCTCGTCCGGCTGTTGTTGCCGGGCCGGTGCGCAGGTGCGGTCGCAGCCGCCGAAGCGGGCCTCGTCGACCGGTGTGAACCGCTCGGCTGGCAGGCCGCGCAGTGCGGCCGTCATGGTGTCCTTCCAGATCGGGCCGGGCAGAGAGGCGCCCTGCACGGAGCCGAAGTACCGCCCGCCGATGGTGACGCCGGTGAGCTTGTACCGCTGGGAGCCGCGCGGGTCGCCGATGCTGACCGCCCCGGCCAGGTTCGGGGTGAAGCCGGCGAACCAGGCGCTGGCGTACCCGTCGGTGGTGCCGGTCTTGCCCGCGGCCGGGCGGCCGATACCGCCGACGCTGCGCATGGTGCCCTTGGTGAACACGCCGGACAGGATGTGGGCGGTGGCGTCGGCGATCTCCGGTTCCAGTACCGGCCTGCACGCGGGCTTGAGCGCGGTGCTCTTGCCGTACCGGTCGGTGATCTTCGTGATGGCCATCGGCGCGCAGTACGTGCCCCGGGCCGCGATCGCGGCGTAGGCGCTCGCGAGGGTGACCGGGTCCATCTCGTTGATGCCGAGGGTGAAGGTCTCGAACTCCCTCAGCTTCGCGCCGTCGGCCCGCTTGATGCCCAGTGACTTCGCGGTCTCGACGGTCTCGCACAGGCCCACGCGCTCCTGCAGGACCATGAAGAAGGTGTTCACCGATCCCCAGGTGCCGGTGGCCAGCGTCTTGAAGCCGGGAGAGCCCTCGTCGTTGGTGACCGTCCAGGACGGGTCGCCCACGCTGCCACCCGCGCAGGTCTTGAAGCTGGCCGGGCCGGGCGCGGTGTAGCCGGCGCCCGCGGTGATGCCGTCGTCGATCCTCATGCCCTGCTTGAGCGCGGTGATCAGGGTGAACGTCTTGATCGTCGAGCCGGGCTGGAAGCCGGTCAGCCCGCCGTGCGCCTTGTCGGCGACCGCGTTGTAGGAGATCTCGTTCCTGGCGGCCGAGCGGCCGTAGGCGCGACTTGCCGCCATCGCCTTGATCGCGCCGGTGCCCGGTTCGACCAGCGCTTCGGAGGCCAGCGCGTGGTCGGAGGCGTAGACGTGCTTCCTGATGGCCTTCTCCGCGGCCTCCTGCGCCTTCGGATCGAGCGTCGTATAGATCTTGAAGCCGCCCTGCTTGAACGCCTGACTCCGGAGCCGCTGCGTCTTCCCGAAGACCGGGTTGGCGAGCAGCTCATACCGAACATACTCACAGAAGTACGGATATTTGCTGTCTTGGCAGCCGTTGGGTTGCTTGACGCCCTTGTAGCCAAGCTTGCGCGCCTTGGCGGCAGACGCCTCCTGCGGGGTGATCCTGCCCAACTCGGCCATCCGGTCGAGCACGACATTGCGCCGCTGCAGCAGCAGCCCGCGAGCCTTCGCGCCGAGGTTGGGGTCCGTCCTGTTGGGATCCTGTACGGCACCGGCGAGGGTGGCGGCCTGGGCCAGGTCGAGCCGGGCGGCCGACACCCCGAAGAAGCGCCTGGCCGCCGCCTCCACGCCGTTCGCGCCCGCACCGAAGTAGGCGATGTTCAGATATTTCTCCAGAACCTCGTCCTTGGAGTACTTCGCCTCGACCGCCATCGCATGGCGCAGTTCCCTGAGCTTGCGCGTGTAGCTGGCCTCCAGGGCGGCGTTCTGCTCCTTCTCCGTGCTGGCCGAGTTGAGCAGCACCTGCTTGACGTACTGCTGGGTGATGCTGGAGCCGCCCTGGCTGACCCGGCCCGAGGTGAGGTTCTTGGCCAGGGCCCGGGCGGTGCCCTCAAGGTCGATCACGCCGTGCTCATAGAAGCGCGAGTCCTCGATGGCGACGATCGCCGTCCGCATCACCGGCGCGATTCGGCCGAGCGGTACCGCTTTGCGGTACTCGGCGTAGAACTGGGCGATACGGTCGCCTTCGGCGTCGTACGCGGCGGACGCCTCCGCCAGGGGCGGCTCCACCAGTTCCTCGGGTGCGAGATTCAGCTCCTCGGTGGCGGAGACGATCGCCGTGCCGGTGCCGCCCACGGCGGGCAGCCCGATGGCCGCGACCACCAGCCCGGCGGCCGTGGACGCGGTAACCAGGCGCACGATACTGGACAGTCGGGTACGAGAGGTCGAGTCGGCCATAGCTGGACATATCAGCACAGGGCGATCTCTACTGTCCAAGACTGATATGCATCGTCTGGCGATATCGAAAACGCTATGAGTAGAGGACAGCCCAGCTCACCAGGTCTTGCCGGGCTGCTCCCGGAGTGTCCTGGATCCGGGTGGCAGCTTCGGTCAGCGCGAGCGCTGCAGTCCTCTGACCGGTATCGAGCCGACCAGCGATGGCGATCATCACACCCTCAGGAGCGTTGGCCTGGCTTGTCGACGATGGCGGTCTTGAGCAGGCTGTCCCAACCGATGATCTGGCCCTTCTTCACGGGGAACGAGTTGCCCCCCGATGACTGCGGACGGCGAGGGTGCGGTATCCCATGTACGCGTAGGTCTTGGGGTTGATGAAGATCTCGTCGCGCAGGTAACCGGCATGAAGGCGGTAGAGGGTGACTCCTGAGCGCTTGGCGAGGTCCGTGGAGCGGGGCTCGTAGCGGACGCCGGGGATCTTCGCCATGGCGCCGTACATGGCGGCGCGAAGCTTGAGGGGCAACACGGCGTCCCGCATGCCCTGCGCGATGTACTGGAACGCGAACGTGTTCCGCTCTTCGGCGGTCAGGCGAGGTGTCGCGGCCTCGGCCTCCCGCCTTGCGTCCTCAGCCGACTTCCCTCGCTTCTTGGCCATCTCCTCCTGGCGCCGCATCGTGTCGGCGTTCCTGCTGGCCTCCTCCGCGTCGATCTGCTTGTAGACGCGGGCGAGCAACTCGGTGGGTTCGGTCGGCAGGGAGAGGAGGTACGGGTAGGTCACCTCGAACTCCGAGCCGTCGACCACCTTCAATTCTCCGTTTTCGATGTAGGCGAACTACTTTTCGTCCGCTCGGCGCCACATCTCCCGGGTATGCGTCACCTTCGGCGTACCGAACAGTCCGCTGCCGCCGTCCACCTGGGGCTGGACGACTTTGGACTTCATGTACGCCCACTGGGTGGGCCTGGGGGTGCTGTCGGGTTCCTCTGCGGCCAGCACCGCCGCGTTGTTGGCCAGGTCCTCGGCGTTCGCGACCTGGCGCAGGTGGAGGCTTGGGGCGGACGGCTGGACAGGGGGGAGGACTCGATCCGCTTCGGGAGCGCCTGCCATGCTCGCCACGACCAGCGCGAGCGCGGTCGCCCCGGCCAGACCGAGCCCCCAAATGGGCCGGACGCGGCGGGCGGCCGAAAGCCAGGGACTCTTCCCGGCCGTGGGGTGGCGCATATGGGCGGCCAGGCGGGCACGGGCGTCGGTGATGCTCCCAGGTAACTGAGCTGGGCGCAGGCGACGAGCAGCAACGCGTCACGGTCGCCCTTGGAAAGCTCGGCCAGGCCCCGCGCCAGCACGGGGTTCAGCTGCTCACGGTCACCTGGTCCGCCACCCGGTCGGCGTGGTTGCCGCTGTCGTCCCGGGTCACGGAACGGCTGAGCGCACGGTAGAGCCGGATCTCGCTCCGGCGGTGCCTGCCGATCAGGTTGGTGACGATCCCGTAGAGCCAGGCCCGAGCCTGGCCGCCGCGTAGCGGTGGATCGAGATGAAGTACCGATCGAAGATCATCGAGAACCACTCGGGCTCGTGGCATGACTTCTCGATGATCGACGCGTCGGTCGCCCCCTCGGCGTTCGTATGGGAGGGGTATGGGTCGGGGTCATGCATCCGGCGCCTTTCTCGAGAAGCGATCCGCCCTGATTGCCCGAACCCACGAATCTTCTTCACGGCGTAGCCAGAAGGCCCTCGTCCTGAGGGCCATTGCTGCGGCACGCACCCTCTTGCACTGCGCGGATGGCATGCTGGGATGCCGGCGATCATAAGGAGATCAGTGATGACCCACCCTCTCGGCACGCCGCCCGCGCCCCGGCGTACCCCTCTCAGCGCGGAGGAGAGGATCCGGAGCGAGGCGAACTTCGCTCCCCTCGTCGCCGAGCACCTCATCGCCAACGGGCGCTTCAGGGTGAGCGCCGACACGCCGGAGATGTCGGAGTTGTTCCAGGCGGTCGCCCGCCGGGTGGGCGAGATGCTCCAGCGGCCTGTGGTCAGCTACTCCAACGGCAGGTACATCGTGATCACCTTCGGCGAGGAGGAGACCCCGACCTCACCCACTCAGCCCAGAAGCGACCGCCAGGTGTCGTCCAGGTAGTCGAGCGCCGGCCCTGGGCTGGGTTGTGGGTCCAGGCGTCAGTCACGATCGGGGTTGCTGTGCCACGTCTCGAATTGGCGAGCGGGCGCATGCATGAGTTCTCGGTACTGCTTCGCCTTGTTCACGCAGTCGGGGCAGATGGGGACCTCAACCGACCTGGCCGTCGCTTCCTGCGTCGGCTCGCGGGAGGTACCCAACACCGTCATGCCCGGAGGAAGACCGGTCTCGGGGTCGATCGTGACTGTCGTGACGCTCGCAGGGACAATTCTGAAAGCGCGCTTGCATCCGTGGCATCTGCCGATTGTCGTAATCTGCTCGTCTGCCATATGGCGTCTGCCCTCCTCCCCAGCACCGTACATCCTGGTCGATCTCCTCAACGGGCCGGTTCCTTTGCCTGGAGTAGCGTTGCCCGCCGTGACCGACTTCATCTCTCTTCCCTTCTATGACCTACTCCAGGAAGACGGCCACGTGCCGGGGGTTCGTGCGAAACTTCCCTCGCTTCTGGCTGGGGTACGGCGGAGCATCCCGGAGATCGGTGCGGGAACCGGCCTGATAACCACGGCGCTGGCCGAATGGACACCCGCCGAGATCTTCGCGCTGGAGCCCTCGACCGGAATGCGCGGGGTGCTACTGTCCCGGCTGAGCGGGAGCACGGAGTTGCTGAAGCGCGTAACCGTACTTCCCTGTGACGCGCTGAGCGTCGATCTGGATGAGCCGGTTGAAGCCATAGTGATGATCAACGTGATGTACGCCATGGAGCCGGACTACCGCAAGCGGCTCTGGCCGGTCCTGGCGGCCCAGCTCGAACCTGGCGGCCTGCTGGTTCTCACCTGGCGCGAGGGCGGCGCGCCGTCACCGCGTCCGCTCCAGGCGTCCGGCTCTCGTCAGGTGGGCCGTCACACCTATACGGCCCTGTCAGAGATTCTCGAGTCAAGCGAAGAGGCGTGTACGGCCCGCTACCTCTATCGGATCACCGAGGGCGACGGTGATCAGCGAGGAGGAGATCGTCGGCCCCGCCTACCGTCCTGTGTGGGAGACGATCGAAGGGGAGCTGGTCAAGGCAGGTTTCGTCCAGACTGACGCGCCCGAGGGTTTCCTCGCCTGGCGGCTCGCCTGAGGTCAGGGCAGCGGCAGGCCCGGCCTTCCCCGGCATCGACCTGGCCGAGCAGAGCGCCCAGACCATCGCGACCTGCCCGCTCCCACTGCTACTGGCTCAGTCGATTGAGCCCTTCAGCACCGACGACCGGATGCACAGCACTGCCCTGGCCGAGACCCTCGGCGTCGACCAGGCCGACCTCGGCGCACTCCTGGGCGCGCTCGGCGTCCGCCCCCTACGCCGCGCCTTCATGCGCGGCGGCCAGGAACTGCGCGGCTACGAACTGAGAGGCAGCCGCCGCGGCGATCAGCCGCGGCGACCTGGAAGTCCCGCCGGAGGTCGCCGACTGGACGGCCGCATGACCCTGGACCCCGCCGGATGGTCTCGGAGACCCCCGGACGTCAGGGTCCGACGTCCGGCCCGGACAGCCCCCGGACACCCCCGGACGTCCCACCCAGATGGCCCTCTAGCAGGGAAAACCCCTCGGCTGTCCGGGTGTCTGGGAGGACACTCACCCCCTGATACCGGGGTTTGGAGCCCTCCAGACCCACCTCACGCGGCGGTGAGGTCTTTCTGGCCTGAGGGGGACTGCGGGTGTCAGGCCGGGATCGGATTGACTACCGCCTGTCACTTTCCGCATTGATCTGACTGCAGAGTGTCTCTGATTTGTAGTCGATGCAAAGGAGTTCGCTCATGCGTCTCACCGCCCCCCTCGCCGCCCTGGCCGCCGCTGGCGCCTTCACTCTCACCTGCCTCACCCCGCCCCCCGCCGCAGCCACCCCCGCCTCGGCCACGGCATCCACCCGGACAGCGGCGCACCAAAGCGTGCTGGCCAGCACATGCGACCGGGACACCTTCTACTCCCACGACCAGTGGTCGAAGGGCAACACACAGCTGTGCGTGGACGTGGCAGCGCGCCGACGGCACCAAGGCCCTCCAGGCCAGCTTCTACGGTGACTTCTATTACTACTGGGGAGCGGCCTGGTACGCCGACGGCGACTGCATATTCGGCTGCCACCTGACGGGCAACTTCACCCTGCGCAGGGGCGGCGGCGCCCCCACCTTCGGCGGCATCAGCGCGACCCTGAGCGGTAACAGCGGCTGGGCCGGGCACACCTTCGACGTGGACAGCGGGCACTACCAACTGGCCGTCGGCGTACGCAAGGAAGGCGGCTACTGGCGCAACCAGGGCTACCCCAGCAGCTCCACTATCCAGATGAACACCCTGAAAGTCGACGTCAACGTCCCCTAAACGACAACCAGCGCTCAACACACCAAGAGCGGCAACCCCTAGTAGGGACCGGACGTGCGACCGGTAGGCATACGGAGTACCTCCTGGACGCCACGGCCGCGAGCAGTGCCACGTGAATCTCCCCTTGTCCGCCCCCGAGATGTAGCCGTACGGTCACGCTAAGCAGCTATCAAGGCGAGGGAGATCACTATGGGAAAGCACAAGGGCCCACCGTCCGACCGCCCCTTCGACCCGAAGAAGGAGGGACAGAAACCCGCCTCTGACGGAGCACCGCCCCTGTCCCCGCGTGAGGGGGACAAGAAGGACGGCGACCGGTAGTGGCCGACCTCGACGACCGTCTCGACCGGCTCATCGCCGACACCGGCCATATGACACCGGCCGTCGCGAAGGCGTTCCGCGCGGTGCCGCGTCACCTGTTCGTTCCGCCCGTGGCCGTGGCCTGCCCGCAGAACAGGTACGGCACGGCGTACGGCGTCGACCGGGATGCCGACCCCGGCGAGTGGTGGGACGCCGTCTACAGCGACACCGGCCTCGTCACCCAGCTTGACGATGGAGCCACCGCCATTTCGGACGTGGTCGGCCCCGACGGCGAGGTGGACCTGGCGAAGGTGGGCGGCTACACCTCCTCCAGCTCCGCTCCCACGGTTGTGGCCTACTTCCTGCGTCACCTCGACGCCGCGCCGGGTCACCGGACGTTGGAGATCGGTACCGGCACCGGGTGGACCGCCGCCCTGCTCGCCCACCTGGTCGGCGACCAGAACGTCACCTCCGTCGAGGTCGACGCCGCCATCGCCGCCCAGGCGGCGAAGCATCTGGGCGAGGCGGGCGTGCAGCCGCACCTGGTCGTGGGCGACGGCGCGGACGGATGCCCCGAGCGGGCGCCCTACGACCGCGTCCATGTCACCTGCGGGATCCGCGCCGTCCCGTACGCGTGGGTCGAGCAGTCCAGGCCCGGAGCGGTGATCGCGCTGCCGTACCAGCCCGGCTTCGGCGTCGGCTACGCGCTGCGGCTCACCGTCGCCCCGGACGGCAACGCCTACGGCCGTATCGGACGGGAGGTCGACTACATGCTCATGCGAGCCCAGCGCCCGCCCGAGCTGCAACCAGCCGACCCGGCGCAGGCGCGCGACTTCACCACCCGCATCGACCCGCGCCTCATCGCCCGTGTCCCGGGCGGGGCCGATCTGGTGATCTCAGCGCTGACCGGTCTGCGCTGCTACTCCCACCAGGGCGAGGACTACCAGCGCGTGTGGGTGATCAACGACTCAGGTGAGGGCGTCTCCTGGGCGGCGGCGACCTGGGAGGCCGACCAGGAGGAGTACGAGGGCTACCAGATCGGCGACCGGCCGGTGTGGGAGGAGGTCGTCGACGCCTACTTCCGGTGGGTGTCTTGGGGCGAGCCGGGCCAGGACCGGTTCGGGATGACGGTCACGCCCGAAGGCCAGCAACTGTGGCTGGACTCGCCGGAGCACGTCATCGGGTGACGTTCCTGGAGCATGACAACGGCGCCCCGCCTCTTCGGGGCGGGGCGCACGCGTGTCCAGAGCCCCTCGCATGGGCCCGCTTCTAGAGCCTCCACTCGGGTTACCGCGACCGGGTAGGTGAGCCCCGCCCTTTGTGTTCCCGGTGCGGTTGTCGGTCAGGTCAGGGTGTCTTCGACCTCGATCATGCCGTTGTCGATCACGAACTTCTGGTTCATGTTGGTGTTCGCGCATTGCCACAGGTGCACCCGGGTGCCGTTGGTGCGGGCGCCAGTGGCGTCCAGGCACATCGGGGTGCCGGAGGCGAGGGTGTCCTTGATGATGATCTCTCCTCTCCTGATGAACCAGATCTGGTTGGTGTTGGTGTTCGAGCACTCCCACAGGTGCACCGGGGTGCCGTTGGTGCGAGCGCCGGCGGCGTCCAGGCACATCGGGGTGCCGGAGTGGAGGGTGTCCTTGACCTTGATCAGGCCGTCGTCGATCACGAACTTCTGGTTGGTGTTGGTGTTCGCGCATTGCCACAGGTGCACCCGGGTGCCGTTGGTGCGGGCACCGGTGGCGTCCAGGCACATGGGAGGGCCGGCGAGAGCGGTGCGGGAAGCGGGCTGTTGGGCGGCAGCCGCGGCGGGCAGGACGATGGCCGAGCTCACGGCGGCGGCGGCGACGGCGCCAGCCAGCAGATGGCGACGAGCAAGCAGCATGGTGCCTCCTGGGCAAGGTTTGATCAGAACTCAAACAGCATCTCGTAACTAAGTGCTTTCGATCAATCGCTCACAGTTACAATCTGGCGGTCGGCGCGACTGTTCGTCATGTTGCGGCCTGTTTCGGCCGGGAATCTGCGGCCGCATTGTTCAACGGCCATCGCACAGAGTTACTTTGGCCCTGGCGGCGGCGACCCGATTGAGGGAAGCGCGAGCGCTTGGTCGCGGGCGAGCGGTGGGTGGGCACGGAGTTGATCTTCACGAGCGTTGACGGGCGTGCACTGCGGGAGGAGTACGTCTCGGAGAGGTTCGCGGCGATCGTGGCCGCGGCTGAAGACCTGGCGCATCCTGCGCAAACTCCGCTGCTGCCTGCTCCTGACTGGGCACTCGTCCTTCAGCTCCGCGAATCGAGATGAAAAACGTTCAGTCGTCGGCCGTCCGTTCAGGTCCTCAATCTCGTCGGCGACTTCGGCCAGGAATCCGTCAGCGGTTACCGGATGCGGCTGGCGTGATTGCCACTTGGATACCTCTGTTGCTTGTTCCGGGGCATCTGGGTTTCTGACCGAGACCTTGCCAGAGGCAAGCATCTTCCTCAGACCTGATAGGTCCGTCCATCCGTCGCACTTGATGGCCCCGTCAGCGAACACCGCGAGGTCGACTATGTAGTACTCGTGCCACGTCCGGAGCCAGACGTGGTACCACGCCCCGTCGATTCGCTCATCATCCACGATTCGGTAGGTCGGTCGGCTCCATATCACGGTCGTACATTACAGACAAGATCGACTGTATTCCGGCGCCCATTGCTGCGCTTGACGGTCGGGCTCGCTCGCAAGAGGTTCGGCCACGGGGCAATGGTGCCGTAAATGATCTGGCGGATGTGGCTAGCGGACCGAGCTGACGGCGGCCGGGACCGGCCCCCAGGCCGCATGCCCGGCCGCCGAGCGGCGCAGGGCCGCGAGGCGGCGCGAAGTGCCGCCCTTGATACCTATGAGAACAATTCGGCAGTGATCCAGATGAGCGCTCGGGCGCTTGGTAGGTGTGGGTGGTAGAACGCTGGGTGTGGAGGATCGGCGGGATCGCCTGCGGGCGCTGGATGAGTAGCGCGGCGGCTGCGTAAGGATGCCGGGCTGATCGGTAAGGATCTGGCGTTGCGGGCTGGGTGGCTCAGCCGACGATCACACGGGTCACCACGACCGAGCGATACACCCACGTATCCACACCGCTCATGCGGGGCGCGGGGGAGCGGCTGGCTTCCGCGCTCTGGGGAAGGTCTCGACCCGTTGCAACTACGACGCCCCTAACGATCAAAGGCCCTCGTCCCAGGATCTGGGAGAGGGCCTTTGAAGTGCGGAGGATGGGAGATTTGAACTCCCGATGGTGTTGCCACCAAACCGCATTAGCAGTGCGGCGCCATAGACCTGACTAGGCGAATCCTCCCGGTAGCCGTGTGGCTTAGGACAGAGTACCGGCCTTCTGGCGAGGCGGCAAAGCGGTTGTGCTGCGCGCCGCCCCCGAAGTTATCCACTGCCTGTGGGTAACACGGTCCAAGCCTGTGGATAACGAACGACCGCAGCCCGCTCCACCAGCGGAACGGGCTGTGGACAAGTATGTGTCAGGCGGGGTTGGCCTCGCCCTCGATCTCCACCTTGATCTTCTTGCCGACCAGCACGCCGCCGGTCTCCAGGGCCTGGTTCCAGGTCAGCCCGAAGTCGTCGCGGTCGAACTCGGTGTTGATGGAGAAGCCCCAGAGCGCCTGGCCCCAGGGGTTGGTGCCGGCGCCGCCGTACTCGACCTTGAGCTCGACCTCCTTGGTGACGCCGCGGATGGTGAGGTCGCCGGCGACGGTGAAGTCGTCGCCCGAGTGGTCTACGACGCGGGTGCTGCGGAAGGTGATCTCCGGGTACTGCTCGACGGACAGGAAGTCGTCGCTGCGCAGGTGGCCGTCGCGGTCGGGCGCGTTGGTGTTGATGCTCGCGGTCTCGATGGTGACCTCGGCGGACGACTCGAGCGGGTTCTCGGCGATCGTCACGGAGCCGGTGAACTTGCCGAACGAGCCGCGGACCTTGGACACCATCATGTGCTTGACGACGAAGCCGATGGTCGTGTGGTTGACGTCCAGGTTGTAGGTGCCGGCGGCGGGGATGGTCAGGCCTTCCCAGGTACGCGTGCTCATGGTCTATGTCTCCCTCGGGGTGTGCAGATGCTTGCTCCAACAGATATCTACAGGAGGAATATTCCTCTCGTCAACTATCGTCCTCTAGGATGTGAACGTGATCCCCTTTGACGACCCCCGGCTGACGGCGATCGGCCTCCTGTCCGAGGTCAACGCCGGTCTCGCGGAGCGGATGAACCCCGTCTTCGCGCAGGCCGGGCTTTCCGTGATCGAGTTCGAGACGCTCATCAGGCTGGCCCGCTCTCCCCAACGAAGCCTGCGAATGGGCGACCTCGCCGCGCAGACCGGTCTGTCGACCAGCGGGGTGACCCGGGTTGTGGACCGGTTGGAGCGTGACAGCCTGGTGGTCAGGCAGCCGTGCGCCAGCGACCGGCGCGCCTCCTACGCCGCCCTCACGGAGTCGGGGGCGGAAAGGCTCGAAGCCGTACTACCCCGCCATCTTGAGGATATCGACGCCTGTCTCACGGGATTGCTCGACAAAGAGCAACTGAACACGTTTCTCGCCACTCTGCGGATCATCAGGGACGTGGTGCGTCCCGGTGCTACGGCGGGGGTGGCTGAGTCGGAACGTGCAGGTCGGCCCTGAGCTTGGCCATCGCGCGCGAGACCGTGCTCTTGACCGTGCCCAGGCTGATGCCGAGCGCCCTGGCGATCTCCGGCTCGGACAGGTCGTCGTAGTACCGCAGGATGATCGCCGCGCGCATGCGGTCCGGCAGCCGGGCGAGCGCCGCGTCGAGCAACTCGTCCAGTTCGCCGGAGCCGGCACCCTCGACGGGCGGTTCGGGGAGTTCCTCGGCGGGGTACTCCTCCAGCCTCCGCCTGCGCCACTGCGAGATGTTGAGATTGACCATGGCCCGTCTGACATAGCCGTCCAGGGCCGTTCTGTCCTGGATGTGGTCCCAGGCGAGGTAGGTCTTGGCGAGCGCGCTCTGGAGCAGGTCCTCGGCGTCGCACGGGTGACCGGTGAGTTGGTGGGCGGCGCGCAGCAAAGCGGGACCGCGGGCCTGGACGTAGGCGCGGAACTCCTCATGTGCCCGTGTTGACTGCATCGTGGCCAGAATCGCAGCCGTAGCCCCTATTCCGGCTGAACTGGAATGCAGGATTTGTACTGCCAGGCTTAAAGGTCGGTCAAGGTGGGTGGCAGGTTTCCCCTCCATTGGCGTCAACCCATTCCATGAGGGATGCGTATTTTGCTCTCTTCCGGGGTGAACGGGATGAGACGCGACGTGACTCGTGTGAGGCTATGACGGTGGCGCAATCCAACGTCGAACGCCGCCGGGTGCTGGCGGCCGCGGCACTGGGGCGCGAGCCCGGACATCCCGGGCCCGATCCGGCCGGTGGCGACCCCGTACACGCCGTGACAGGGACGATTCTCGATGTCAGCCCCCATCTGATCATCGTGGAGACGGCCCAGGGGGTGGAGGAGCGACTGGTCATCGCGCCCTGGGCGACGGCGTGGCGGGACGGGAAGGTCGCTCCCGCCGACCTGGCGGCCGGAAGCTCGGTGATCATCCGCGCGCTGCGCGAGGGCAAGGTCGTGGAGCGGATCTGGGCCGACCTCACCCGGATGACGGGGACGATCGTGTCGATCGAGGGCCGCCGCGACCTGACGGTCGAACTCGACTGCGGGCCGCATCGGGGGCATCGGAACATCGTGATCCCATACCGGACCTCGGGGCGGTTACGGGTACGGCATCCGCAGTTCGAGCCCGGGTTCCTGTTCGACGCGATCGGTGTCAGGGCGGGCGGGGCGAGCCTGGCCCTGTTGCCGGCCACTTCGCAGCCCGCCTATCGGGCGCGTGCCGTACCGGGGCCGCCGCCTGCCTATGGTGGGGTGCAGTCGCGGATCTCTGGGACGGCCACCTGGTCGGACGCTTTCGACGAGGATGAGCGGGGGGCCGCGTACCCGATGGTGGAGCGTTCCGACGTGGGGTGCGCGGAGGCGGAGGTCTCGTGTACGGGACTGCCGTACCTGGCGCTCGGGTCGCTGCTGGATGTGCGCAATGTGTGTGAGGGGCGGTCGGCGCGGGTGCCGATCGTGGCGTGTGGATGCGTGGCCGGGAGATTCTGCGACCGGTGTGTCGAGTGCGGCACTTCTCCGCGGGGGCGGATCGTGGAACTGTCGCCCTCGGCTTTCGTCGAACTGGGTGGGGAACTGACCAAGGGGTGTTTCAACGCCCGGGTCGGATTGGGGTGACGCGCGTGCTCGAATCTCAGCTTCCGGTTCTTGTCTTCCTGCTGACGCTGGGCGGGGTCGCCAAGCTGGTGACGGTCCGGTCCGAGGCGACCCCCGGCGGGCTGGCCCGGCTGGGGCCCGCGGTTCTGATGTCCGACCGGCTGCGGGCGCCCGCGATGATCTGCTGTGCGGGGGTCGAGTTCGTCCTGGCCGCTGGACTGCTGTTCACCACGTACCCGATCGTCCGGTGGGCGGCGGTGGTGTTCTTCGCGCTGTCCGCGTATGTGCTGTGGGAGCTGCGCCGGCGGCGGCCCGACGCTGGATGCGGCTGCTTCGGCGAGGTGAGCGCGGCGCCGGTCGGCCTGCGCTCACTCGGCAGGACGGCCGTGCTGACCGCGATGGCGCTGCTCTCGGTCAGGGCCGGCGTGTACGGCTGGGCGGCCGTCACCCAGCCCTCGTGGTGGACGCTCGGCGGCCTGATCGTGATCGCCGTTCTCTCGCCGGAATTGGAGGAGGCGTTCGACCGGCTCCGCTACCGGGCGCCCTGCGAGCAGCGGCGGGCACCCGAAGGGGTCGCGCTCGGCCGGCTCAAGGCGAGCGCGCCGTGGCGGGCGCACCGGGAGCGGCTGGCCGCGGCGGAGCCGTACGACAGTTGGCGTGAGCTGTGCTGGCGGTTCTACGTGTTCGAGGGACGGGACGAGGCGGATGTCGTATTCGCCGTCTATCTGAGCGGGTGGCGTCCGGCTGTGCGCGTGGCGGTGGTCGGCGCGGACGACAGTGGCTCGATGCCACAGTATTCGGCTCTATCGGCCTGACGCTAGACAGCCCTATAGAACCTGAGAATGTGACTCTCTAAGCGTGTCTAGCTTCCCCACTAGACACGCTTAGAGAGGACTAGGGGTGCCGGGTCAGACCGGTTGTGCACGCAGGAACCTCCCGAAATGCGGCACGGTGAACGCGATCAGGCCGCGCTCCGCCGAGTAGATGAGGCCCTTCTTGATCAGGCTGTCGCGGGCCGGTGACAGGCTCGACGGCTTGCGGCCGAGCACCTCGGCCACCTCGGCGGTGGAGACGGGCTCGTCGCCGATCGAGGCCATCGCGTGCATGTAGTCGCGCTCGGCGGGGGTGGCGCGCTCGTAGCGGCTGCCGAAGAAGCCCACCGCGAGCTCCTCCTCCGCCTCAGGCGCCGAGATCTTCACGTCGTCGCCGGTGATCGGGCTGTGCAGCGCCAGGTCCCAGGCCACCTTGCCGTAGGCCTGGACGAAGTAGGGGTAGCCGTCGGCCGCCTCGTAGAGCGCGTCGAGGGCCTCTTGGGTGAATTCGACGCCCTCCTCCTGCGCGGGGACGAGGAGCGCCAGATCGGCGGCCTCGCGGTCGAGCCGGTCGATGCGGGCGTAGCGGAAGAGCCGCTCGGAGTAGCTCTTGCTGGCCGACAGCACGCTCGGCAGGTGCGGCAGGCCCGCGCCGACCACGATCAGCGGGCCGCCGGTCTGCGAGAGCTCGTGGCAGGCGGCGCAGAGCGCCGAGACGTCGGCGGCCTGCACGTCCTGCATCTCGTCGATGAACAGCGCGATGCCGACGCCGAGGTCGGTCGCCACGCTCGCCGCGTCGACGAACAGCTCGGTGAGGTCGATCTCGAGGTCGCCGGAGTCGGCGCGGCCCCTGCTGGCGGGCACGTCGATGCCCGGGGACCAGTGAGAGGTGCCCTTGGCGGCGGCCGGGTCGCGCATCGCGAACGCCTTGAGCACGCCGAGGAACTCCTCGATGCGCTCGGGCGCGCGGTGCCGCGGGCTCAGCTCGCGGACGGCCATGTGCAGGGCGGCGGCGACGGGACGGCGGATCGACTGGTCGGGCCTGGCCTCGATCTTGCCGGTGCCCCACAGGCGCTGCATCGCCATGGACTTGAAGGTGTTGAGCAGGACGGTCTTGCCGACGCCGCGCAGTCCGGTGACGACCATGCTGCGCTCGGGCCGGCCGCGGGCCACCCGCTCCAGCACGACCTCGAACTGCCGTAGCTCGCGATCACGCCCGGCGAGCTCCGGCGGGCGCTGCCCGGCTCCGGGGGCGTAGGGATTGCGCACGGGATCCACGCTCTCGGACTCTATTGCCCCATATAGCGGCCGTCTTAGATTTGGGAAGAAAGTGCTACGGCGTGTCTGTCGGGGGACATGCGCCATGGGCGGAGCCAGCAGCACCATTGGACACACCCCCTCCCACCTGGCCGAACCCTTGTTCGAGTCGCTGCCTAGAACTGTAGCGCGGGATCGAACAGGCATGCGAGAGATTCGGGTAAAGATCTTTGCAACGGAACCGGGAACCCGTGCGTCCCTGGGGTGTGGAGTTCGAGGAATTCGTCCAAGCCAGGGGAGCGGCCCTGCTGAGGTACGGCTACGTGCTGACCGGCAACGCCGACGACGCCGCCGATCTCGTGCAGGAGGCCCTCCTCAAACTTGGCGACACCTGGCAACGCGTGCGCAACAAGGACAACCCCGAGGGGTACGTCCGCACGATCATGGCGCGCCAGCACGTGAGCTGGTGGCGCAGGCGGCGCAGAGAGCAGGTCACCGGGGAGGTCCCTGAAGGCTCCTACACCGACGGCCACTCCTCTGAAGAGCTGTGGCACGAACTGCGCGCGCTGCCGCGGAAACAGCGTGCGGTGATCGTCCTGCGCTACTACGAGGACCTGTCCGACAAGGAGATCGCCGAGATCCTCGGCATCTCGCGGGGCACCGTGCGCAGCCAGGCCTCGCGGGCGCTGGACAAGCTCCGCGTCAGGCCGAGCGTGCTGGAGATGGGGAGAGCGTGATGAGGACCGAGGACGAATTGGCCGGCGCGCTGCGCAGGGCCGCGGAGCTCGCGCCCGAGCCGGACCTGCTGGCGGGGCTGGCCGTACGGCGGCGGCGCCGTACCCGAAAGCGGGCCCAGGCGGCGCTCGCGGTGGTCGCGGTGATCGGCGTCGCGGGAGCCGGTACGGCTCTCGCCAGAGGCGGCCTCGGCGGTCCTTCCGCGAACACGGGTGAGACGTCGGTCCACAGCGGCCCGACCCCGAGCAGTGAGGCGCCGGTGAGCAGCGGCCCGATCGAGGAGGTGTGGCCGCAGGCCGTGTTCACCATGAAGGCCACGAACGCTGACAACTGGCGCTATCGGCCGATCACCGGCACGAGTGCGACCACGCTGCTGCTGAACGCCGAGTCGTCGTTCGAGAAGGCCGGGGCGATCGAGCTGTACGAGAGTGCCACCGGCGAGAGCCGCGTCATCACCAAGGTGCCGGTCACCAAGGGCCTGAAGCGCTACTTTCCGCAGGCCACGGCGGCCGACCAGTCGAACGTCGCCTGGTACGTCACGGCCACGAAGGACGGCGAACCGGTCACGGAGTTCTGGACGGCGCCGCTGGCCGGTGGCGAGGCGCGGCAGATCGCCTCCTTCGCCGAAGGGGACCTGGGCGTCGAGTCCATCGCGCTGGCGGGCGAGCATGTGGTCTGGTCGGTGAAGGAAGGCGGCGTCTTCCGCCTCCCGCTCTCCGGCGGCGCCCCCGAGCAACTGCCTGGCTCCGGCGGGCTGCACCTGATCCAGTGGCCGTGGGCGGGCGACGTGGCGGCGGGGCGAGAGGACATGGACGCGAACCAGAGCAAGGTGGTCAATCTGGAGACCGGTGAGGTCCGGCCGATCCTCGTGCCCGACGAGGTGCGGGGGCTGCGCTGCGGTCCCGTCTGGTGTCACGGCTGGCGCGCCGCGGGCATCGGCTTCGCCCAGCGCGTCGACGGCACGCGCCCCCGCGTGATCCCCGGACTCCCCATGTCGCGAGGGCTGTCGCGGTACCCGATCCTCGACCGATTCCTGCTCGGCAACGACAAGATCCACGATCTTGAGACCGGTACGATCGTCACGTACACGTCCACGGGCAGCTGGAACGGTGTGGGCACCTCGTTCGAGCCCAGCACGATCGTCTACTGGGGCACGACGAAGGGCGACAGACCCGCCGAATACGGGGTGGTCAACTTGGCGGCGGTTCCTCCCGCGCAATAGCGTTCGCCCCATGCGGACCTTTGCGAACGTGCAGGAACTGAAGGCGGCCGTCGGCGAGAAGTTCGGCCCGACCGAGTGGCGCACCGTCACCCAGGAGCAGGTCAATCTCTTCGCCGACGCCACCGACGACCACCAGTGGATCCACGTGGACGTGGAGAAGGCCAAGGCGGGCCCCTTCGGCGGCACCATCGCGCACGGCTACCTGAGCCTGTCGCTGCTGCCGGCGTTCATGTCCGAGCTGGTACGGGTCGACGGGCTGGCCATGGGCATCAACTACGGCCTGAACAAGGTCCGCTTCCCCAAGCCCGTCCCCGTCGGGGCGCGGATCAGGGCCACGGCCGAGCTGATGGACGTCAAGGGCACGCCCGCCGGATACCTGTCCAACCTCAAGGTCACCATCGAGGTTGAGGGCGAGAGGCGGCCGTGCGCGGTCGCCGAGACCCTCTCGCTCTACGTCCCCGCCGAATAACCCCCCCGGCTGCCGCCTCCCGCGGCAGCCCCTCTCATCCACCCTCCGTGTAGTAGATCGCGGCCTGCACCCTGCTCTTCAAGCCCAGCTTGCCGAGCACCCGGCTGACGTGCGTCTTCGTCGTCGCCTCCGCCATGTCCAGCTCCTTGGCGATCTGGGAGTTGGACAGGCCGCGCGCCACACAGGCGAGCACCTCCCGCTCGCGCGGGGTCAGCGCGTCCAGCTCGTCCGGCTCGCGCCTCGGCGGGCGCTCGGCGAACGCCGTGATCAACCGCCGCGTCACCGACGGAGAGATCAGCCCGTCGCCTCTGGCCACCAGCCGCACCGCCTCGACGAGCGACTCCGCGTCGGTGTTCTTCAACAGGAACCCGGCCGCGCCCGCCCGCAGCGCGCCGAAGACATACTCGTCGATGTCGAACGTCGTCAGGATCAGCACGTCGGCGATCCCCGCCAGCTCCCGGGTAGCCGAGATGCCGTCCAGGCGGGGCATGCGCACATCCATCAGCACCACGTCGGGACGCTCCTGCCGGGCCATGGCAACCGCCTGCTCGCCGTCGCCCGCCTCGCCGACCACCTCGATGTCCCCGGCGCCGCCGAGGATCAGCACGATCCCGGCCCTGACCGCCGCATGATCGTCGGCGACCAGCACGCGGATGGTCATGACGCCTCCTCCCGCGTAGGCAGCGTGGCATGCACGCGCCAGCCGTTCTCGTACGGGCCCGCCTCGAAGGCGCCGCCCACCAGGTTCGCGCGCTCGCGCATGCCGATCAGGCCCGCCCCCGACCCCGGCAGCCCCGCCCTGCGCCCATTGACCGGGTTGTCCACAGTGAGCCGGACATGGTGTGGCTCGTAGCCGACCATGACCTCGACCGGGGCGGTGCCGTGTTTGAGTGCATTGGTCAGCGCCTCCTGGACGATCCGGTAACCGGCCAGGTCGACCGAGATGGGCAAGGTCCGCGGCTCGCCCTCGATCGTGATCCGTGATGCGAGCCCGGCCCGCGACGACCGCTCCACCAGGACCTTCGCGTCGGCCAGACGGGGGCGCGTGGACTCGGCCACGGCGTCGCTCTCGGCCCCCTCCGCGCGCAGCAGCCCGATCATCGTGCGCATCTCGGCCATGCCCTGCACGCTGTTCTCCCTGACGGACTCCATGATCCGGCGGACGGCCTCCGCGTCGAGATCCTTGCGCGACAGCACCGCCGTGGACTGGATCGCGATGGCGCTGAAGTGGTTGGCGATCATGTCGTGCAGTTCGCGGGCCATGCGGGCGCGCTCGGCGGTGATCGCGGCGTCGCGGTCCAGCTCGGCCAGCCGCACCACCTGCTCCGCCCTGGCCCGCTCGGCGGCGGCCTGGTCGCGGTGCTGGCGCAGGATGATGGCCGTGGAGACCGGGGTGACCAGCACCAGGCCGGTTTGCACGCCGATCAGGAGGATCCGGCGCCAGTCGCCACCGACGAAGCCGATGGCGGCCGCCGTGGCGATCGCGAGCACCGTGGTGACGCCCAGGAGCCAGCGGGAGAGTTTGGCCGGGCCGTACAGAGCGGCCGCGTAGAGGTTGTCGGTGTAGATCAGGACGGTGGGGAGCGAGGGGCCCGAGTAGACGAGGTCGGCGACGATGCCCACGGTGCCGACCGCGAGCGCGGCCAACGGCGCGCGCCTGCGGAGCGCCACGCCCACGCAGACCAGTGCGAGGGGGATCACGAGCACCCACAGGGGGATGCCCTCCCGGCGCTCGTAGACGGCGCCGGCCACGATCAGACAGAGGCCCACGACGAAGGCGCCCACGGCCGTCAGGGCGTCTCGTCTCATGCCTCCATCACATCACCTCACCCACGTGCTCCGGCTCATCCTCACGCCGCCTGTGGATACATCGAAGGTTGTACACAGGCTCGGAGTTGAGAGAGACACGGATAACTGGTTCGAGGCATCGGCCAAGACCCGCTATGCTTGCTTACGCAGCGAGCGGCCGTAGCTCAATGGATAGAGCATCTGACTACGGATCAGAAGGTTGGGGTTTCGAGTACCTCCGGCCGCGCACCATGTCAAAGGCCCTTCGGGATGATCCCGGAGGGCCTTTTTGGTGCTTGTACAGCAGCAAAGTGCAGCTACAGCGTCTGATCCGGGACTGTACGGTTTTCGGTGTAACTCCTGATCAAGGAGAACGCACCTGATGCCAGGTGATTGCGGCGCTAGTGGCCCCGGTCAGGAGGCCGCGCAGTGCTGCGGCGGCCAACTACAGACGTTCGGCGCGGGTGAGATCGCTGGTGTCTTTCATGAGAGCCTCCGTGATCGTGCGAGATGGACAAGCCGGCCGACTGATGTTCAGCGTGCTGGATGTCAGAGGGGCATCGATGAGATGCGACGGTTGCTCTTGATAGGTGACGGTTGGGTCTCTTTGGACTGCGCGGATGCGATTCATGGCGGAAGGGCCGGATGGTGATGTCGCCGTAGCGGAGGCCGGGAGCGCATTGAGCTACTGGTTCAGCCGGTCCTGGGCGGTGTCGACGGAGGTTCGGTGGCGGTCATCGGTTCCCGTGCGCTCGATGCGGGAGTTGAGGTGGCAGTCGGCGGCGTCGAAGGTATGCAGGAGGGCGTACCAGCGCTTATGTGAGAGCCAGTCGTCGGTGTGGGTGTAGTCCATGGGGAAGGCGGCGACGACAAAACTAAGGAATTGGCCGTCATTCCAGTGGCCGATCGTGTCGGTGTGGTGATCGGGTTCGTATCCGATGGGGATGATCTCGGGGACTGCCATGCGGAGGAAGGTAACCCCTGCGTACGACAACGCCACAGCAGTGCGCGAGCTGCCGCGCATCTAGCGAACTCGTTCGCCGGACGAGCGAAGAGCCGTGCGGCCAGCACTGCGACCGGACCACATGGACGCGAACGCCGTGACCACTCGAGCGCCGCGAATTGTTGCGGCTAATTCTTTACTTGCTCAGCCTGCTGAAGAACGCCGTGGACGGCCACGTTTGCCGGAGGCGTCCGCGAGCATATTGGCGTTGAGAGACAAGGTCCTGGATGGCGGGAAGCGATCGGCGAGCGGGTGCGGGCTTGTTCGGGGGGAACCGCGATGACCCGCTCTTCGAGGACCTGATCTCGTACACCTACAACTCGACTCCCGGGCGAGCACCGCACGCCATGGGTCTTCCGGAAGAGACCGTTCAGCTCACGTCCCGGGCGTCTGGACGCAGTCGGCGTACCACGTCGAATGGAGGAAACTCATGCCGCTCATCAATGTGAAGGTCATCGAAGGGGTATTCACCGAGGCGCAGAAGGCCGAGATCGTGCAGAAGCTGACCGACGCGATGGTCGGGATCGAGGGCGAGAACATGCGCTCTCTGACCTTGGTCATCCTGGAGGAGGTCAAGAGCGGCGACTGGGGAATCGGCGAGGCCGGTGACGACCGCGGACGTGAAGGCCGTGGCCGCTGGCACGCCACCCGGCTGACGGGATTCAAACTCGCCCACCCATAGATCTTGCTAACGCTGGTGCTAACAACAGCCCTGGACGACCATGGACTCCGCTGGAATCTCTCGGCCGCGCTTCAGGTCAAAGGCCCTCCGCGATCATCTCGGAGGGCTGGATGAATCCGGTAGGGCGGCCCCGTTATGTGGTGGTGCGGGGGACGATCTGGGAGATGCGCTGGTGGGACAGGCCCACCACGCTGCCGATGTCGCGGCTGGTCCAGCCCTTGTCGATGAGAGTGCGGGCGGCGTTGCGGACGGCGTCGCGCTCGGCCTGTTCGGCGTGGACGCGTGCGGTGCGGGCCTCGACGACGGTTTTTAGCGCGGCTGCTGCTTCCGGGTCGGCGGGGGTGAAGTGGAAGTCGACGGTGTCGGGGGCTGGGCGGAGCAGGTCGAGCACGCACTCCATGGTGTTGTCCGCGGTCTCTCTCCAGGTCGCGCCCTGGGCCTGGATGATGTGACCGTTCGGAAGGTTATGGACGGTGGCGGTCCAGCGTTTGCCGGTGCGGGTGAGGGTGGCGCGGTAGGTGGTGGTGATTTCTACTTCGGCCTGGTCGGAGTCTTCGGGGATGTCTGACTGGTCGAAGATCGCTTCGCGCCACGTGCTCATGGAAGAACCGTAGGCGGCTATGAGCTGGCTTGTCTAGCAAGATAGCCATGGTTTGGCTAGCTCATTTGCCAATGGAGGAACCTGCCAATAGCGGGCCCATGTGGCGTTGCCAGCAGCCGGTGGCCTGAATGCGTGCGACCTTTGGATCGCAAAATCGTTGGACAACGCGTACACCCGTGACCATCGTTGGCGGCATGCAGGAGGAGATCTGGGATGGAGAGACCGCCCAGCGCTATGACACGCCGGGCACCGGGATGTTCGCGCCCGAGGTCTTGGAGCCGACCGTGGACCGCCTCGCCGAGCTCGCGGGCGATGGGCAGGCGCTCGAGTTCGCCATCGGAACCGGCCGTGTGGCTGTGCCGCTCTCTGCGCGAGGGGTGCCCGTAACCGGCATCGAGTTGTCTCCTCCGATGGTCGACCAACTGCGGACGAAGGTGGACGAAGCGACGATCCCGGTGATCGTCGGCGACATGGCGACTGCCGTCGCGCTGGGGAAGTACGCGCTGGTCTACCTCGTCTTCAACACGATCTCGAACCTGCTCACTCAGGCCGAGCAGGTCGCGTGCTTCCACAATGCCGCCCGCCACCTCACACCGGGCGGCCGGTTCGTGATCGAGCTCTGGGTGCCTGAGTTGCGCAAGCTTCCACCGGGTCAGCAGGCCACGGTCTTCCAATGCGAGCCCGGCTACATCGGCTTGGACACCTACGATGTGCTGCGCCAGCACGTCGTCTCGCACCACTTCAGGTTCGATGAGAGCAGGCAGGCTCGGCTGTTCCGTAGCCCGCACCGCTACATCTGGCCGGCCGAGCTCGACCTCATGGCCCAGTTGGCTGGGTTCGAGTTGGAGACCCGACATGCCGACTGGGCCGGAGCCGACTTCACCGCCGAGTCGCGTTCCCACGTGTCCGTCTACCGCATCCCGCCGGACCATTAGCTTCGCCGGCGGTCCGATCACGCGGTCGCGGTACGGCGCCGCGTGACGAACCGGGCGATCACCAGTCCGGCGCCGAGCAGGGCGCCTGCCCAGACGAGAGCCTGAGCCCACAGCATCGCCGAAATCGCCGCCTGGGTCGGGGTGGGCGGCAGGACGACCATCTGCGCGGCGGCGCCAACGGGTACGGTCAGCCCCGCGAGCAGCCCGATCACCCCCGGGCGGCGGATTGAGGCGCCCACCATGCCCAGCAACGAGCCGAAGACCACGCTGGCGCCCCACCACAGCAGCACCTCCGGCCAGAACCAGGACAGCGGCTCATCCCGGAGGAGGGCGTCCATGGCGTAGTAGGCGGCGGTGGCCGCCATCAGAGCCGCCACTCCGGCCACGCCCGCCCGGACGAGTCCGCCGACCAGCCAGCCCACGCCGACCGCGAGCGCCGCCCAGGCCCAGCCGCTGTCCACGAGCAGGCTGAGCACCTTGGCCGCGCCGCCCCAGAGTGTGCCGTCGAGCGGCGCGCCCAGCGGGGAGTACGGCGAGGACAACGCGTTGACCAGTGAGGTGCCTGTACCGAAGGCGACGCCGAGCAAGGCCGCACCCAGAGTCCGGTTCATGTAGGGAGGCTAGCGTTTGAGGCATGGTCGCGATGCGACTCAGCGCGAGCAGCGGCCCGCGTGATGAGTCGCGTCCGGGTCCACCGCGCCATGACGCCGCGGCGTTCCAGTTCCAGGACGGCGAGGAGGGCAAGGACGGGCACGAAGCTGCTGACGGCCGCACCCCCGGCGAGGGCGAGGTACGGGGCGGCGGATCGTGCCAGTCGCCGGAGTACAGGCGCGGGCCGCCCGGCCGTCGCGTGGCGGAGTGCGAGGTGTACGGCCGCCCGGCCCGGCGTGGCGCCGTCCTTGCGCGCCGCCGGGATGAGTACGAAGATGACCAGCCCGGTCATCGCGTACGACAGGCCGGGCAGGAGGTCCCTCAGGAGGGCGTCGGTGGGCATTGGGCCGCCCGTGACGAGCCGGTAGCCCTGGGCGGAGAGCAACCCGAACAGTGGCGAGGCGAAGAACCACACCACGCCGTCGAGCAGCAGGGCGAGCGTCAGCCGACCGGCGGTGGGTGAGGTGAGGTCCGGGTGGGGCGCCGGCCACGGATCCGGTAGCAGCCGGGCGGCTGGGCCCGCCAGCGCCCAGCCGAGTCCGGCGCCGGCGGTATTGATGATCAGGTCGTCCAGGTCGAACAGCCGGTACGCGCAGGGGTAGAGGCCCCACAGGCCGGTGAGCTGGGTCAGCTCGATCGCCAGCGAACCGGCGAGGGAGATCATCAGGGTGCGGGTGACGCCGAGCCTCTGCCGGTAGCGCAAGAAGAAGCCGAGCGGCACGAACAGGGCGACATTGAACACGATCTGCAGCACCGACCTGCTGTACATAGTGGCCGGCAGCCCCCGTCCGGCGTTCTCTCTGATCACATCCTGGATGCTCGACAGTGGCTGCCAGCGTGGGGTGGCGAGGCTCTGCCGGATCGCGCAGAAGTCCGGCGTCACCTCGGGGAGCGGGAACAGCGTGAAGGCCACCACGCCGCAGGCGTACAGGACGAGTACCGCCGTGACGACCCCCGACCATCGCCCGATGCGCCCGAAACGGCCGTACTGGCGGGACACGAAGGGCAGCAACAGCAGCGCGATGGCCAGCGGGGCGAGAAGCAGGGCGATTTTCGCCTGCGTCAGGTAGATCTCCACAAGCCGCGAAGTCTAGCCAAAGAGGACGTATCGCCATAAATCCCCCATCTGGCTGCCTCGTCGATTCTTCCCGAGAGGGGATTTCAGCTCTGCGGCAGGGCACGGGCAACGACCTGGCGCGCGGTGGACGGTCTGCCACGTGGCCTGGCGCCTTCTGGCTCCCACTACCTGAGAGTCGCTGCGGCGAGGCCCGTCATGCGAATCGCATATCCGTCATATGCGACGTCGCGTCGGGTGCCGCCGTTCGCCTGCTGGCGTACGGCTTCTCAAGGGCTGTGAGTAACCTGGTTGGGAAGGTGAGGAACCGTGATGACCGAACGCCATCAGGACGCCGCGCTTTCTCCCTCGGAGCAGGCGATCATGCGAGAACTGCTCGACGCCGACTGTCAGGAGACCATGGCCCGCGTCGCCATGCTGGGCCGTGACCGGGACGAGATCGTCGAATCGTCGGCGCTGTCGGCTCCCGACGACGAGCACGACCCTGAGGGGACGTCCACTGCCTTTGAACGGGCTCACGTCCAGGCACTTCTCGACCAGGCCATGGTGCACCTCGACGATCTGGACCTCGCTTTCGAGCGGCTGCGCGATGGCACCTACGGGATCTGCGTGAAGTGCGGGCAGCGCATCGCCATCGAGCGCCTGATGGCCCTTCCGGCGACCAAGACCTGCGTCGTCTGCGCCTCCCGTCGCCGCTGATCCGCGCCGATGTCGGGAGTCATCCGTGAAGCCGTCAACGCCAAGGCGCGCGGTGGTACACGGATCGGCCTGGCAGAAAGTGTCCGAAAAGTCCTTAAGGGGCATATTCGGTGGTGTGAGACTTCGTCGTGGAGCACGGAGGCGGCCGATGAAGAGTAAGCACGTCGGTATCCGACGGATCTGTGTGATCCCAGAGTGGCGGGTTCTCGTCCCGCCGTTCAGCATGGCGGGCGTCTGGTCACACGCCTCTAGTTCGTTGATCAGGCGCTGATCGCGGCGCGGGCGGCGGGGCGCCATATAGAAACGCTTATTCAGGCGAAGTCATAAGGGTCAATCGGCATACATGACTTTTGGTTAAGAAATGCTATGTGATTTCGCATCGTGTTGAGTGGTCGCCTGTACGGCAAGTCGGCGGGAATGCCTTTCTGTGATTGGCTGACCGCAAGTTTATGTGAGGCGTGCTCGTACTCGCCGCTTCATAAAAGTTCCCGCTTTAGGTGTCTCCTGCCGTTCGACAACGGACTTCTGGCCTGTGCGTGCCCCCGGTAATTCCGCAGGAGAGCGCCTTCCGGAAGAAAATCTTCGGTCGCTACCCAACGCAACCATTCACTCACACATAATCGACCACTTACTTTTGGTCTTTGTTGTCATGATAAATCATCTTGAAAGATGATGACGGCGAATTAATATGACGGAAATCGCACGATTCGCCCCCAGATATGGAGGAATGCTCCGCGATTCTCTGTGATCAACGCATCTAGTGACGACCCCTCACGAAAGGTCATCTATGCGTTCTCGCCGTACTCGAATCCGTCTCGCCCGAATAACTGGCGCTGCAGTGGTCGCGCTCGCTCTGGTCACCGTTCCCGGCTCCGTACAGGCGCAGAGCCCGACATGTCCCGGCACCGGGACCGACGGCGCGGTGAACAGCCCCATCGAGATCGATACCTCGATCGCCTGCCCGGCCACGACGCCGACACTCGCCGTCCACTACCTCCCGAGCGTCGACGGCGTGGTCAGCCTCGACGACAAGTCCCCTACGGGTGGAGCGCCCAGCGATCACGACGACCTCCGGTTCACCCCCGGCGGCGGTACGTCGTACGTCATGTACGGCGGCAGCCGCTACAACCTGCTGAACGTGCACTACCAAGGCGACGCCGAGCACAAGTTCGCCGGTTAGCCGTTAGCCCCCGTCGAGGCCCACCTGGTCCACGAGTTGGACGGCGCCGCCAAGGGCTATGTGGTCCTGTCGGTCCTGGTGGACAGCAGCAACCTCGGGTGGACGCATCATGACGAACTCCTGCTGGACCCGCCGACCACCGTCGGCACCTCCAAGAACGTCTACGCCATCGACCTCCAGGACCTGCTCCCGGTGAACCGCACGTACTACCGGTACACCGGTTCGCTTACCACGCCGGACGCCAGCCACGTCTACTACAAGCCGGTGAACTGGATCGTGTTCAACGAACACAGCACCGCCAACCCGGACAATGTCAACAACTTCCGGGCACTTTGGGGCAGCGGCGGCGGGAATGTTCCCGACGCAGGGACAGACGCCAACGTCTACATCAAGATCTACGGAACCGAGGGCTCGGTCGGTCCGGCCGACCTCGACAACGACGCGGACAACTTCGAGCGTGACTCCGTCGACCACTTCACCCTGGAGCTGTCCTCGGTCGGGGAAGTGGAGAGCATCGACATCGGCCACGACAACTCCGGAGACTGCCCCGGCTGGTTCCTGGACAGGGTTCTCATCCATGTCGACGGCCAGGAGGCGGAGTTCCCCGCCTATCGCTGGCTCGCCAAGGACGAGGACGACCACAGGATCGAGGTCAACCTCACCAGGCAGGAGGAACTGCAGCCCACGGAGAGCGGCAGCCTCCTTTCCTAGACGTTCCACACCGACGGCCCTCCGGGATCATCCCGGAGGGCCGTCAGCGTAGCCGCCCACACGGTCAACCGAAGGAAGCGTGAAGGACGTCTCGGTACGCAGATCGCCGACGACCTCGCCGCCGAGACCTTTCCTTGGCGTACGAGAAGATCGGCTGGACGGATGAGCAGCCGGGCTGACAGCAAGCGACTGGGAGATCAAGGAAAGCCCTGGTCAAGTCCTGGATGTGCGGGGTGAAGGGCTACGCTGGCAGGGTTGAGATGAGTGTGTTAGGAGACCATGGGCTTGTCTGAGAACCGCGATTCCAGCCTGAGGGCCGACTGTGCGAGCTGTTTCGGCCTGTGCTGCGTCGTGCCCGCGTTCACCGCTTCGGCGGACTTCGCGATCGACAAGCCCGCCGGGACGTCCTGCCCCAACCTGCGGCAGGACTTCAAGTGCGGGATCCACACGAGTCTCAGGCAGCGGGGCTTTCCGGGCTGCACCGTGTACGACTGCTTCGGGGCGGGGCAGAAGGTCTCCCAGGTCACCTACGGCGGGCGGGACTGGCGGGAGGCGCCGGGGACCGCGAAGCAGATGTACGAGGTGTTCCCGGTGATGCGGCAGCTTCACGAGCTGCTCTGGTACCTGGGGGAGGCGCTGACACTGGAGCCCGCCCGTCAGCTTCACGGTGAGCTCGGGCGGCTGCGGGACGAGATCGCGGAGCTGACCGGCGGTACCCCTGAGGCGCTCCTGAAGGTGGACGCCGGGACGTACTGGCAGGCGGCGAATGCCCTGCTGCTGCGGGCGAGCGAGCTCGCGCGGTCCAGTGTGCGGGGGAAGAGGCCGGACCGCAGGGGGGCCGACCTCATGGGCGCCAAGCTCAAGGGCGCCGACCTGCGCGGGGCCAGCCTCAGAGGGGCCTATCTGATCGGCGCCGACCTCAGGGGCGCCGACCTGCGGATGGCCGACGTCATCGGCGCCGACTTCAGGGGCGCGAACCTCGGTGGCGCCGACCTGACCGGAACCATCTTCCTCCTGCAGTCGCAGCTGGACGCGGCCAAGGGTGACGCCGACACGAAGCTGTCGCCGCCGCTCACTCACTCGGGGCACTGGACCGCGTAAGCAGAAGCCTTGCCTTGACGGCAGACCGTGGGAGTACAGTGCTAGCTAGTTCAGTCAGGGCTGAAATAGCTAGCAAGGATGGACATGACGCGCACAGAGCAGATCACCTTCACCAGCGTCGCCCCCGATGCGCAGCCGACGCGGGTGCGGGCATGAAGGCGGTCGAGGTCACGGGGTTGCGCAAGTCGTTCGGGCGTACCCGGGCGCTCGACGGGCTGGACCTGTCCGTGCGGGTGGGGGAGGTGCACGGGTTTCTCGGCCCCAACGGCGCGGGGAAGTCCACCGCCATCCGCGTCCTGCTCGGTCTGGTCCGCGCGGACGGCGGCACCGCCCGGCTGCTCGGCGGCGATCCGTGGCGGGAGGCGGCCGAGTTACACCGCAGGGTCGCCTATGTCCCCGGCGATGTCACTCTCTGGCCGTCACTGACCGGGGGCGAGGTGATCGACCTGCTGGGTCGGTTGCGCGGCGGGATCGGTGCCGCCCGCCGTACCGAGCTGCTCGAACGCTTCGCGCTGGATCCGCGCAAGCGGTGCGGGACCTACTCCCGGGGGAACCGGCAGAAGGTCGCCCTGGTGGCGGCCTTCGCGTCGGACACCGAGCTGCTCATCCTGGACGAGCCCACGGCGGGCCTCGATCCGCTGATGGAGGCCGTCTTCCAGCAGACCGTCGAGGAGGAGCGGGGGCGGGGCAGGACCGTGCTGCTGTCCAGCCACATCCTGTCGGAGGTGGAACGGCTCTGCGACCGGGTGAGCATCATCCGCGACGGACGCCTGGCCGAGTCGGGCACGCTGAGCGAGCTGCGCCACCTGACCCGCACGACCGTCACCGCCGAGCTCGACGGCCCGGTGCCCGACCTCCCCGGCGTCCACGACGTGCGGATCGACGGGCGCCACCTGGTCTGCACGGTCGACTCCGCCGCGCTGAACTCGGTGCTGTCCCGCCTGACCGCCGTCGGCGTGCTCGCCCTCACCAGCAGCCCGCCCACGCTGGAGGACCTGTTCATGCGCCACTACCAGAGCGCGCGATGAAGGGCACGGGCACGCTGGTACGGCTGGCGCTGCGCCGCGAACGGCTGGTCGCGCCCGCCTGGATCCTGGTCGTCGTGATGCTGGCGACCGGCCTGATCTCCTACATCACGACCTACTTCCCCACTCAGCAGGAGCTCGCCGTCTACGCCGAGACGATCGGCCGCAACCCGATCTTCCTGGCCATCGGCGGTCCCGTGCCGGAGCCGAGCCTCGGCGCGATGGCCGCCCAGCGCAGCGGCGGCCTGCTGTACCTGCTGGCCGGGCTGGCGGCCCTGCTGAGCGTGGTCCGGCACACCAGGGCCGAGGAGGAGAACGGACGCCTGGAACTGCTCGCCGCGGGCGCGATCGGCCGCCGCGCCCCGGTGGCCGCGGCTCTGCTGGTGGCCGGCCTGACGAGCCTGGTCGCCGGTGCCCTGACCACGGCCGCGCTGGTGGCCCGGGGCATCGAGCCCACGGGGTCGATCGCGTACGGCGCCTCGATCACCGCGGCCGGCTGGGTGTTCGCCGCCATCGCGGCGGTCGCCGCCCAGCTCGTCCGCAGAGGCCGTACGGTCACCACGATCTCCCTGTCGGCCCTGGGCGTCGCCTACGCGCTGCGCTACCTAGGCGACGCCACCGGACTGCCCTGGCTCACGTACCTCTCCCCGCTGGGCTGGAGCCACCTCGTCCGCGCCTACGCCGAGGAGCGGTGGTGGATGCTCGCCGTGCCGGTGATCGCCGCCGCCGTGCTGGCGGCCGTCGCCTGCGCCCTGGTCGCGCGCCGGGACCTGGGCGGCGGACTGCTGCCCGAACGCGCGGGCCCCGCCGGCGCGCCGAGCCTGCGCGGCCCGATCAGCCTCGCCTGGCGGCTGAACCGGGGCCTGCTGGCGAAGTGGACGGCGGGGGTGACCATGGCGGCCCTCGTCTTCGCGGGGGTGAGCAACCTGACGCCGCAGCTCGCCGACCAGCCCGGCCACATACTCCAAGGGTTCCTGCACAGGTACGGTGGCCCGTCCGGCAGCCCGGTCGACGCCTACCTGTGGCTCATCCTGCTGCTGTTCGCCTACACGGTCGCCCTCTTCCCGGTGCTGATGGTGCAGCGGCTGCGCGCGGAGGAGAGCTCGGGGCGGGCGGAAGCCGTACTCGCGGCGGGGGTGAGCAGGATCGGGTGGGCCGGGGGGCATGTGGTGGTGGCGGCGCTCGGGACCGCTGGGCTGCTGGTGGTGGGCGGGGGCGTCACCGGGGTGGTGTACTCGCTGGTCATGGGGGATCTGGGGACTGATCTGCCGCGGATCGTCGGGGCCGCCGCCGGGCATGTGCCCGCCGCCTGGCTGGTCGGGGCCGTCGCGGTGCTCGCCTACGGGATGGTGCCACGGGCGGCGGTGGCGATCTCGTGGGCGGTGTGGGCGGTGGTCTTCGTCTGCGGGGATCTGCTCGGGCCGTTGGTCGGGCTGTGGGGGTGGAGCCGGGTGGAGCCGTTCCACTATGTGCCGAACACGGTGTCGGGTGAGCCGTACACGATGGCGCCGGTGGTGCTGGGCGTGCTGAGTGCGCTGCTGCTCGGGTTGGGGCTGGTGGGGCTGCGGAGGCGTGACTTGCAGTGATCTACTCACCAGGCGCACCGAGCGGGAGCGGGAGGAGATCCTGCGAGCCCGGTGTCGTCGACCGACATGCGCGACGTCAAGATCCGCCGCCGCTAGGTCAGCGGCCGGGCCCCACCGCCGCACGGCACGGCCCGCACATCGGGATGCCGCCCCCGGCGACGGCCTCGTTCGTGCAGATGTCCGGCTGGTCGAGATGCCGGAAGCACAGGCACTGGCACGCCGTCTCGGTTACCGGCGCCGCCTCCAACTCCAGCGGCTGCTCGGGAGCGCTGCCCAGTTCGACCAGCCGCTGGCCGACCGGGCTGTCCAGGAAGTCCGACACCGGGCGGATGACCGCCTCGCCGAGTGGTCGCAGCACCTGCAGGACCGAGGCGGCGAGTGGGCCGAAGGTCTTGGTCATCTCGTCCAGGAAGTCGGGCGTGCCGTCGTGTTCCGGGGGAGCCCAGCGCATCGCATCGGCGCTCAGGCTCTCCCAGTCCTCCACGGCGCCGTCGATCGCGTCGAGGACGTGGTCAGGGTCGCTTCGCATGGCCGCGCTCCAAAACCGAACGGAAGGAATACCTCCACGGTAACCCGGGACCTCAGGCGAAGGTGAGGGCCGGGTGGGCGAACAGCATCACCATGCCGAATCCCAGCTTGAGCAGGGCGTCGATGACGCCGCCCCGGATCAGCGGACAGGGGTGCTCCAAGGCGGCCAGCGCGATCGACATTTCGGTCCTAACCGGTCGTTATCGGAGTAGGACCGAAAGTATGGCCGCTCAGCCGGGAATGGATACGCCGATGCCGCCGAGGGTCTCGGCGCCGTACCGCTCCTTGTCGGCGGCCAGGTCGAGCGGGAGCACGCGGGCGCGCCGCCGCAGCACCTCCTCGGTCAGCAGGGCGGCGGGGACCAGCCAGGAGACCTCGAACTCCAGGCCGTCGGGGTCCTTGGCGTACAGCGCCTTGGTGGTGGAGTGGTCGCTGGCGCCGACCATGGCGCCGAGATCGCCCAGCTTGATGGCGACGCGCTCCAGTTCGGCGAGCGTGTCCACCTCCCAGGCCAGGTGGTACAGGCCGACGGTCGAGCGGCCCGCCGGGGACGCGCCGGCCTGGGCGCCGATCTCGAACAGGCCGAGGTCGTGGTCGTTGGTCGAGCCCGAGGCCTGCAGGAAGGCGGCTCCGGGCATGCTCATGACCACCTTGAAGCCGAGGGCCTCGCGGTAGAAGTCGACGCTGCGCTCGACGTTCCTGACGTAGAGGACGGCGTGGTTGAGGCGCTGGACGGGCATGGCGAACTCCTTTGAACTCTCAACTAACAATATACATGAGAGTTCAAATAAGCTAGGGCGCATGACGCGATGGCTGGACGACGACGAGCAGCGCACCTGGCGCAACTTCCTGGCCGCCACCCAACTCGTGCAGGAGGCGCTGGACCGGCAGCTCCAGCGCGAGGCCGGCATGCCGCATACCTATTACATGATCTTGGTAGGGCTCTCGGAGTCCCCCGGCCGCTCGATGCGCATGAACGAGCTCGCCCGCCGGACGCAGTGCTCGCAGAGCCGCCTCTCGCACGCGGTCGCGCGGCTGGAGGAGCGAGGCTGGGTCAGCCGCTCCAGGCACACCGCCGACCGGCGCGGCAACATCGCCACACTGACCGACGCGGGCTTCCACGCGCTGGCCGAAGCCGCCCCCGGCCACGTCGACGAGGTACGGCGCAGCCTCTTCGACCCCCTCACCCCCGACCAGGTCCGCCAACTCGACGAGATCTGTACGGCGGTGCGGAAAACCCACGAGTCGTAGCGCGAAAGTGTCGGTGGGAGGTCGTACCGTACCCCCGGAGAATGACGAACGACGGGGGCGGAGAGATGGCCGATCTGACGCAGAGGAGCGACGGAGCGCTGTTCACGACGGTGCACGAGATCGCCCAGGGGTTCGCGGGGCGGCCGGTGGAGGAGGTCGCCGAGGTGCTGCAGCGCCGCCTGCCGAGCGCGCCCGGCATCCAGCAGGAGGAGATCCGCAAGATTGCCGAGGAGATCAGCGTGGGGCGGGATCCCTCGGGGTTGTAAGTGTGATCAGAGCGGCGGGGTCGGCGATCACGCGCTGGAGCACCTGGCCCGCCGCGCCCAGCACCGCCGCGTCGGGTCCGGCGGTGGAGATCGTCAGGGGTGGCGGGCCGCCGGTGAGACCGCCCAGGCGTTCCTGGAGTGCGGTCTCGACGGGGGCGTGGATCCAGGGGAAGAGCGGGGTGAAGATCCCGCCGAGGACGATCGCGCCGGGATCCACCAGGTGCACGGCCGACGCGAGCGCCACCCCCAGCGCGGTGCCTGCTTCCTCGACACGGCTCACGTCGTCGAGCGGCTTTGCTGAGCCATCCGTTTCGCCGGAAGCCCCATCGTTCGCCGGATCTGCCAAGCGGGCAATCAGTTCGGGGACGGTTCTCGCGTCGCCGAGCAGGGCTTCCGCGCCTGTGTAGCGTTCGAGGCAGCCGCGTCCGCCGCAGCGGCACAGCGGCCCGTCCGGGCGCACCACCATGTGGCCCAGTTCGCCCGCGAACCCCCGCGCCCCCCTGAACAGTTCCCCGTTCACCACCAGCCCCGCCCCGATCCCGACCTCCCCGGAGACGAACAGGAAGTCCCGCACGCCGGACCCGAACCACAGCTCGCCCAGCGCCGCCAGGTTCGCCTCGTTGTCCACGCTCACCGGGAAGGGCAGGCCGAGCAGTTCGACCGGCTGGACCTCGTGCCACCCCAGGTTCGGCGCGCTGCGCACCAGCCCGTCGGCGGGCACGGCGGGTCCCGGCACGGCCAGCACCCCTCCGGCGATCGTCAGGCCGGTCCGCTCGACCGCCTCGACGGCCATGGCGCGCAGCCGGGTCATCACCTCGGCCGGGTCGGAGCCCCGGTTGTCGCCGGGCAGCGTACGGCGGTGCCGTACGGTCCGGGCCAGGTCCACCACGCACACGGACAGGTGGTCGACGTTGATCTCCAGGCCGAGCGCGGCGTGCCGGTGGCCGCTGACGGCGACCGGTACTCCCGGCCGGCCGCGCTCGCCGTAGCGGGCCTCGCTCTCGACCGCGATACCCGCCGAGATCAGGTCGCCGACCAGGCGGGAGACCGTGGTCTTGGTCAGGCCCGTGCGCCCGGCCAGCTCGGCGCGGGTGGCTTGCCCGTTCCGGCTCACCTCGCCGAGCACCAGCGCCATGTTCCTGGCGCGCATCGCGTCGTGCCGGACGGCTCGCGTCACCCTTGACCCTTTCCACGGCCGGAGGGATATTTAGTCCACAATCTAGACTAAGTCGGGAGATCGCCATGTACGAGCCCACCCCCGATGACCGCTTCACCTTCGGCCTGTGGACGGTCGGCTGGCAGGCGCGCGACCCGTTCGGCGACGCGTCCAGGGCACCGCTCGACCCGGTGGAGAGCGTGCACCGGCTGGCCGAGCTGGGCGCGTACGGTGTGACCTTCCACGACGACGACCTGCTGGCCACCGACCCCGACCGGGACCGGGCGATCGCCTCGTTCCGCAAGGCGCTGGAGGAGACCGGGCTCAAGGTGCCGATGGCGACCACGAACCTGTTCACCCACCCGGTGTTCAAGGACGGCGCGTTCACCAGCAACGATCGGGATGTGCGCCGCCACGCCGTACGCAAGGTGGTCAGGAATCTGGATCTGGCGGCGTCGCTGGGCGCGACCACGTATGTGTGCTGGGGTGGGCGGGAGGGGGCCGAGTCGGACGCGGCCAAGGATGTCAGGGCCGCGCTGGACAGGTACAAGGAGGCCATGGACCTGCTCTGCGACTACGTCCTGGCGCAGGGCTACGACCTCCGCTTCGCCATCGAGCCCAAGCCGAACGAGCCGCGCGGCGACATCCTGCTGCCCACCATCGGCCACGCGCTGGCCTTCGTCAACGAGCTCGAACACCCCGAGATGGTCGGGCTCAACCCCGAGGTCGGGCACGAGCAGATGGCCGGGCTCAACTTCGTGCACGGCGTCGCGCAGGCGCTGTGGCACGGCAAGCTCTTCCACCTCGACCTCAACGGCCAGCACGGCCCCCGGTACGACCAGGACCTGGTCTTCGGTCACGGCGATGTGAAGAGCGCCTTCTTCCTGGTCGACCTGCTGGAGCACGGCGGATACGACGGTCCCCGGCACTTCGACTACAAGCCGCCGCGCACCGAGGACGCGGCCGACGTGTGGGTGTCGGCGGCGGCCAACATGCGCACGTACCTCATCCTGCGGGAGAAGGCCAGGGCGTTCCGGGCCGATCCCGAGGTCGTCGAGGCGCTGGCCGACTCCAGGGTCGGCGAACTGGCCCGGCCCACCCTGGCCCCCGGCGAGAGCCTGGCCGACCTGGTGGACGAGGAGTTCGACGCCGACGCGGCCGCCGCCCGCGGCTACCACTTCACCCGGCTCAACCAGCTCGCGCTGGAACACCTGCTGGGCGTGCGCGGGTGACGCGTGCCTACCTGCTGATCGGCGGCGCCCGCTCTTAAGGCTGTCCGTCCTGAATCAGGAGGACAGCAGCTCGCTCAGCGGTGTCTCGGTGCCGGTGGCCAGGGCGGCGGCGAAGGTCTCGGGGCCGAGGCGTTCGCGCAGGGCCGCCCCCAGGTCCGCATCGGGGACGAGGCCCTCGCGGTGCTCGGGGTCGAGGCGTTCGGCGGCGCCGAGCAGGGCGGCGGCCCGCTCGGCGCGACCGGCCGCGAGATTGGCCCCGGCGAGCAGGTGCAGGCCGGTCAGGGTGGCGCGGAGATCGCCGACGGCGACGGCGAGATCGGTGCCCTCGGTGAGGCGGAGCACGGCCCGGAAGTGGTCGCCGCCGTACGTCGCGGCACGGCCGAGGCCGATCAGGCAGCGGGCCGTGCAGCGGTGGTCCCCGATCCGGCGGAACTCGACGAGGAGCCCGACGAACCGCGCCTCGGCGGTGGTGTGGTCGCCCAGTTGCTGATCCAGGGCGGCCCGGTGCACCTCGGCGTGCAGCCGCTCGTGGTGGTTGCCGCTGGCGCGGGCCAGGCGCGCGGCCTCGGCCAGCCAGAGAGCCGCCTCGTCCAGGCGGGTACGGGCCTCGATCGCGCGGCTGGCCATCGCGTTGAAGCAGTTGGCGCGCTTGACCTGGTCGTGGAGGCGGCCGAAAAGGTCGGCGGCGTGGGCCAGCCGGGTCACGGCGGTGTCGGTGTCGGAACCGGCCGAGGCGAGGCCGGACAGCGCCAGGGCGCGGTGCCAGTCGTCGCCCAGCCGCTCGAAGCGGGTGGCCGCCTCCTCCAGGTGCCCGATCGCGGCCGGGCGGTGCTCGCCGTACATCATCGCCCAGCCGAGGGCCAGGTGGAGGAGGGCCTTGTCGGTGTCGCTGCCGTGGTCGACGTGGGTCTGTTCGGCGAACGCCTGGGCCCGCGCGGTGTCCTGGTAGGCGAGCAGGATCGAGCAGGCGACCGCGGCCTTGGCGCGCAGGGAACCCTGCGGCAGTGGGCGTTCGAGGAGCCGTTCGAGCCAGTCGTACAGCTCGCCGCGGGAGCCGAGGATCTCCCAGGCGCTGCCCACGCCCGCGACGAACTCCCAGGCGGGAGTGGGGTCGGCCCGATCGAGCGCCCAGTGCATCGCGATACGCAGGTCCGCGCAGTGGCGGTCGAACCAGTGCAGCGCCCCGGCCTGGTCCCGGCCGCGCAGGTCGGGCAGGGCGGCCAGGGCGTACCCCAGATGGTGGCGGGCGTGCTGTTCGTGGGCGGTTCCGGCGGCGCCGCGGGCGGCGAGCTGCCGGGCGGCGAACTGCCGGACGCTGTCCAGCAGGCGGTATTCGGTGGTCTGGTCGCGCAGGCGGCGGGAGACCAGGGAGCGGTCCAGCAGGCGCGGGAAGAGCCTGACCAGGTCGGCTGAGTCCAGCGGGGGATAGGCGAGGACCTGGACGGCGGTGTCGTAGTCGAACTCGCCGGGAAACACCGAGCATCGCTCGAACAGCAGCCGCTCCTCGTCGCTCAGCAGCTCGTAGCTCCAGCGCAGGGCCTCCTCCAGCGTGCGATGCCGGTTGGGGGCGCCCTGCACGCCGCCGGTGAGGAGCGCGAAGCGGTTGTCCAGGCGGGCCAGCAGCTCGGCCGGTGAGAAGAAGCGGATCCGGGCGGCCGCGAGTTCGATGGCCAGCGGCAGGCCGTCCAGGCGGCGGCAGATCGTCGCGACGTCCCGGGCGTTGGCCGCGGTGATCTCGAAGCCGGTCGAGACGGCGGCGGCGCGGTCGGCGAACAGCCGTCCGGCGGCGGCGCCCAGCACGGCCGGGGGATCGTCGAGCTCCTCGGGCAGCGGCAGTGGCGGGATCTCGTAGACGACCTCCCCGGCGACGCCCAGCGGCCCGTGGCTGGTGGCCAGCACATGGAGGTGTTCCGTGGTGGCCAGCAGGTCGGCGAGCAGCTCCGCCGCCCCGGCGGTCACGTGTTCGCAGTTGTCCACCACGAGCCAGTGCTTGCCCTCGGCCAGCGACCCGCGGATCAGGCCGCGTAATCGGCGCCCGTCTCCGGAGACGCCGAGAGCGACCCCGAACGCCCGCTCCACGAGGTCGGCGAACGGCACGGCCGCGAGATCGACGAGTACAGCGGGCGGCAGCGAGGTCACCGAGTGGGCCAGGTGCAGCGCCAGCCGCGTCTTGCCGGTTCCGGCGGGACCGGTGAGGGTGAGCAGCCGGTGGACGCCGACCAGCCGGTGCAGATCCTCGATCTCCCGGGTGCGCCCCACGAACGACGACAGCGGCCTGGGCAGCACGCTGCCGGGATCCCGGCGGGCCCGCAGCCGCGTCGCCGCGTCGACCAGGGCCAGGCGGTTCGACCCGCCGAGCTTGCGCAGCAGGGACGACACGTGGCTCTCCACGGTCCGCTCCGACAGGCGCAGGCTGTCGGCGATCTCCCGATTCTGCAGGCGGTCCCCGACGAGCCAGAAGACTTCGAGTTCGCGGGCTGTCACTCCGGCGGCCCGCAGCGCATCGGCACCCATGAGGCGAGTATCCGCCACCGACCGCGATTCCGTACCGAGCACGGATGCGCGATCTGCCCGGTGGGGGTCGAATGGCCGGTATCACTCGGAAACAGAGGGGGAGAAGACGATGAGCGACTCCGTCAAGCACCTGGTGGCGCACGCCAGGGAAGAGGTCCGCAACATGTCGGTGACCGAGGTCGCCGAGGCGCTCGAATCCGGCAAGGTCACCCTGGTCGACCTGCGCGAGGCCGACGAGGTACGGCGCGACGGCGCGATCCCGCTCGCGGTGCAGGCGCCCCGGGGGATGCTGGAGTTCTGGGCCGACCCGTCCAGCCCCTACCACCGCGCCGAGTTCGACCCTTCGGCGCCGACCATCCTGTACTGCGCCTCCGGCGGCCGGTCCGCGCTGGGCGCGCAGACCCTGCAGCGGCTCGGGTACACCGACGTCGCGCACCTCGACGGCGGGCTGGGGGCGTGGAAGGAGCACGGCCGCCCGGTGACCTTCCAGGCCGGGGACCGTACGGACTCGTGAAAGCGACGCTGGGGGAACGGTTCGCGCGGGCCCTGGCCGTCAAGGACGGGGCCGCGCTGCGGGCGCTGCTCGCCGACCGGGTCGACTTCCGGGCACTGACCCCCGGCGCCCACTGGGACGCGACGATCCCGGAGCAGATCGTGGACGGCATCGTCCTCGGTCACTGGTTCGACTCCGGAGACCACATCGAGCGGCTGTGCTCGATCCGGACGGGCCGGGTGGGCGACCGCGAGCACGTCTCCTACCGTTTCCGCGTCCGCAGCGGAGCGGACCGCTTCGTGGTGGAGCAGCAGGCGTACTACGCGGCCGAAGACGATCGCATCACCTGGATGCGCGTCCTGTGCTCCGGGTTCCGCCCGGAGATCAGGGGTGGGTCAGGGGTGGGGTAGGGGATTCGCCGGATGTCCGTTTCGGGTGGGTGGCGCAAGCTGGTCACATGACCTCGGTGAAAAGGCTCTATCCGCTGATCGCGTTCGCTGCGATCGCGTTCTCGGTGGTGGCGGTGGTGATCGGGCAGATCGTCCCCGACCCCTACCTCGACCCGATGAACGTGACCATCAGCGAGTACGCCGTGGCCGACCGCGGGGGCGTCACGGAAGTGGCGATGGCGGTGCTGGGCCTGGGGTCGCTGGTGTTGATGGCAGGGCTGAGGGCGGCGGGGGCGCCGGTCCGGGGGCTGCCCGAGTGGCTGATGGGGGTGTGGAGCGCGGCGCTGCTGGTGGCCGCGGTCATCCCGACCACGCCACTGGGCGAGGACATGACGCTGACGGCGCAGATCCACCGGTACGTGTCGGTGGCGGCGTTCCTGGCCCTGCCCGCCGCAGGCGCCCTGCTGGTGCCGCGCTTCGCGGCCGACGAGCGGTGGAAGGCGATCGCGCGGCCGGTGGAGTGGCTGGCGCTGGCGGGCGGGTTCGGCCTGCTGGCGATCACCTATGTGGCGCTGCCCGGCGACCGGGTGCTGATCGGTCTGGTGGAGCGGGTCCTGCTCGGGGCCGAGGTGGCACTGCTGGGGATGCTGGCGCTACGCCTGGTGCAGTTGACCTGGGTTCGGACAAGATCCCTACGATACGCGTCAATTTCCTGACATGTCACAAATGAGACAAGATATTCACGTTAGCCAGTGCTATTCTCTCCCGCGATCTTCTATGCGGGAGCGGGTGTCATGGCATCGGGCCGATCCATTCGATTCAAGATCGCGACTTTGCTGGTGGTCCCGCTGGTATCCCTCGTCGCCCTCTGGGGATACGCGGCGAGCACGACCACCGGGGCCGCGCTGAACCTGCTGAAAGTCGACACGTTCTGGACAGGCGTGATCAACCAGGCGGACGACCTGGTCGACGAGCTGCAACTGGAACGTCTCGCCTCGGCCGAGCGGCTGGACGGCGTCACCAACGCGCCCGCCGCCCTGGCGCGGCAGCGCTCGCAGACCGACAAGGCCAGGAAGCGGCTCATCGACGCCGTAGAGTCAGACGACACCCAGGCGGCACTGACGCACGACATGAAGATCCAGCTCGCCGGTGTCTTCGCTCAGGTGGACCGGCTGGGCGAGATCAGGCGAGGGGTGGACGACGGGGTGCTGACCCCGACCAGGCTGGTCGGCGACTACGCCGCGATCTCCGACTCGGTCTACCGCCTCTACGGCACGATCGCCCTCTCCACCGACGTCGAGCTCTACCGGCAGGCCAACGGCGTGATCGCCGGCGAGCAGGCGCAGGAGATCCTGCACCGCGAGCACACGCTGATCGTGGCCGCCGGAGCGACGCTCGACGCGGCCGACCGCGACCTGCTGGCCAGACTCGACGGCAACCGGGTCCTGCTCTTCGACAAGGCGCGGACCGACCTCGACGGCGAACTGCGCGCCTCGTTCGACCGGCTGGCCGGCTCACCCGGCTACATCAGCCTGATGGGCTCCATCGCCGCCTTCAACTCGGCGTCCCCGCCCGCCCTCGACACCTGGCGGCGGCAGGCCGAGCCGGTCCTGAAGACGTTCAACGCGGGCACCGGGGAGGCCGGAGACCTGCTGCTGTCCCGGATGAAGCCGGCGGGCTTCTCGATCCTGCTGAGCGCGGGAATCGCCGGCGTGATCGGCCTGATCGCGGTCGGCTTCTCCATCGTCGTCTCCGTCCGCGTCGGCCAGGTCATCACCAAGGAACTGGCCAGACTGCGCGGCACCGCGATCGAACTCGCCGAGGTACGGCTCCCGCGCGTGGTGGCCCGCCTGCGCCGCGGCGAACGCGTCGACGTCCCCCGGGAAGCCCCGCCGATCGTCATCGGGCCCAACGCCACCAGCGAGGTCAGGGACCTGGCCACCGCCTTCGACACCGTGCAGAGCACCGCCGTCGAGGCGGCGATCGAACAGGCGCGGCTGCGCGAGGGCGTCTCCGAGGCGCTGCGGAACCTGGCCCGCCGCAGCCAGTCGCTGCTGCAGCGCCAGCTCAAGCTGCTCGACCACATGCAGAGCCACGCCGAGGACCCCGAGGCGCTGGAGAACCTGTTCAAGCTCGACCACCTCACCACCCGCATGCGCCGCCACGCCGAGGGCCTGGTGCTGCTGTCCGGCGGCGTCGCGGGCCGCCGGTGGCGCGGCACCATCCCGATCGAGGACGTGCTCAGCGGCGCCGCCGGGCAGGTGGAGGACTACACCAGGATCCGCGTCTACCCGATGCCCGAGTGCGGCGTGTCCGGCTCCTGCGTCGCCGACCTGATGCACCTGTTCGCCGAGCTCATGGAGAACGCGACCTCCTTCTCCTCACCCGGCAACGAGGTCTCCGTCCGAGGCGAGCCGGTCGGCAGAGGCTACGTCGTGGAGATCGAGGACCGCGGGCTCGGCATGCTCGACAAGGACCGTGAGGCGATCAACGCCCGGCTGGCCAGCCCGCCCGAGTTCGACCCGTCCCTGACCGAGCGTCTCGGCTTCGCGGTGGTCGGCCTGCTGGCCGCCCGGCACGGCATCGCCGTCACGCTGAAGCCCTCGCCGTACGGCGGGACCACGGCGGTGGTGCTGGTGCCCACCGCCCTGCTGGAACAGCTCCCGCTGCCGGTCGAGCTGCCCGAGCTGGTCCACCTGCCGACGGCGGCGATCGAAAGGGAGGCGAGCGGTGGCCTGCCGCGCAGGACGCGCACCACCACCAAGCGGGACACCGAGCCGGCCGCGCTCACCGCGGCACCGGCCACCGGGCAGGACCTGCCCCGCAGGGTACGGCAGGTCAACCTGCCCCCGAAACTGAAAGAACCGGCACCGCCACCCGCGGAGGAGCGCTCTCCCGAGGAGGCCAGAGCGCTGCTGTCCTCCCTCCAGTCGGGTTGGCAGCGCGGCCGCCAGGACAGTGAGCAGGAGGGGGGCTCAGAGCGGTGAGTGACATGGAATGGCTCGACGAGGAGGCCGGACCGGTCGTCCGGCCGTACGCGATGACCAGGGGGCGGACGAGGCCCTCGTCGGCGGCGCTCGACCTGCTGGCCATGGTGGCGGCCACCGGCGTACCGGTGCCCGCGCAGGCCGAGCTGAGCGTGCAGCACCGGCGGCTGCTCGGTCATGTGACGCGCAGCCGTACCCGCCCGATCGTCGAGCTCTCCTCGGAGCTGGGACTGCCGGTCGGCGTGGTCCGGGTGCTGCTCGGAGATCTGCTCGACCACGGGCTGATCCTCGTGCGGCCGCCGCTGGCGGCGGCCGCGTCGCCGACCGAGCGCCTGCTGCGCGAGGTGATCAACGGGCTGCGGGCGCTCTAGCCCGCGGTGGTGAGCGTCCTCAGCGAGTGTTCCACCAGCGCGATCATGACCTGCTTGGCGGAGGTCCTCCGCCGCACGTCGCACAGCAGCACGGGGACGTCGTCGTCCAGGTCGAGCGCGCCCCGCACGTCCTCGATGCTGTGCCTGGCCGCGCCGTCGAAGCAGTTCACCGCGACGACGAAGGGCGTGCCCCGTTGCTCGAAGTAGTCGATGGAGGGGAAGCAGTCGGTCAGCCGCCGGGTGTCGGCGATGACGACCGCGCCGAGCGCGCCGTAGGACAGCTCGTCCCACATGAACCAGAAGCGTTCCTGGCCGGGCGTGCCGAACAGGTAGACGACCAGGCCGTCGCGGATGGTGATCCGGCCGAAGTCCATGGCGACCGTGGTCGTGGTCTTGCCCTCGACGCCGTCGAGGTCGTCCACGCCGATGCCGCGGTCGGAGAGCACTTCCTCCGTCTTCAGCGGCTTGATCTCGCTGATAGCGCCGACCAGGGTGGTCTTCCCGACGCCGAACCCGCCGGCGACCAGGATCTTCAGCGCTACGGGTTCCTCAGAGAGCCCGGAGTCCATTGATCACTTCCTTGAGAATGCGCTCATTCGGGCGCGGCCCCGCCGCGGAGGGGGACGACACCGAGATGAGGCCGTTGTCACGCAGGTCGCCGAGTAAGACCCGGACGACGCCGACCGGCAGGTCGAGCTCGACGGCCACGTCGGCCACCGAGATGGGGGTGTGGGCAGCTTTCAGGATCAGTTCCTGCTCGGGACCGAGGTCCCCGGGCGACTCGCCCGTCGTGCTCACCGTCGCGATGAGGTCGAGGACCGCGCCGGAGGACCTGGTGCGGCCTCTGGTCAGCGCGTAAGGCCGGACGAATGGTCCGGCCTCCTCGTCCATCCACTGCGGGGTGTTCATGACGATGCTGCTCGCGGATTCGTCGAGATGTGCTGACCCACCCGCTTGACCAGCATCGCCATCTCATAGGCGATGTGGCCGACGTCGGCGTCGGAGTTGGCGAGCACGGCCAGGCAGGTGCCCTGCCCAGCGGCCGTGACGAACAGGAACGCCGACTCCATCTCCACGATGGTCTGGCGGACGTCACCGCCGCCGAAGTGACGGCCGGCGCCGCGGGCTAGGCTCTGGAACCCGGACGCGACCGCGGACAGGTGCTCGGCGTCCTCGCGCGACAGCCCGCGCGAGAAGCCGATCGCCAGGCCGTCGGTGGACAGGATCACGGCCTGCCGTACCGCGCCCACCCGGGTGGTGAGGTCGTCGAGGAGCCAGTTCAGCTCACCGGTGTTGGTGGTAGGTGTTGTCACGTATCCCCCTCCATGGTCTCTTCCGCTCGGGCACGCTGGGTACCCCGCTGGAACGCGGAGAACAGGTCGCGTACCTCGTCGGGAGAGCGTTCTGTCTTCTGCTCGGGCTGTGGGTCCTCCGGCTGCGCCTTGAGCTGGGGCGCGAGGTTGGTCTGGCGTACCCGGCGGGGCAGGCCGGCGTGGGTGCCGTCCTGCCTCGACTCGCGACCGCCACCGCCGACGATCGCCAGCGGCTTCCGCCGGCGGTGCGGAAGTGCGGGCTCCTCGTCGGTGGGCGGCAGCGAGTCCTTGTCGACGAGCAGCGTACGGGGTACCAGGATGATGGCCGTGGTGCCGCCGAACGGCGACGCGCGCAGGAGCACCTTCGCCTCGTGCCGCTGGGCCAGCCTGGCCACCACGAAAAGCCCGAGCCTGTCACTGTCGGCCAGGTCGAACTCCGGCGGGTTGACCAGGAGATCGTTGAACCTGGCGTACTCCTCGGGCGTGAGCCCGAGTCCTCTGTCCTCCACTTCGATCACGTAACCGTTGCTCACCGCGTCACCCCGGACCTGCACCGTGGTATTCGGCGGGGAGTAGATCGTGGCGTTCTCGATCAGCTCGGCGACCAGGTGGGTGAGGTCGGCCGCGGCGGCGCCGTCGAGGGCCGCGGCGGGCATCGACTGGACGCTCACCCTGACATAGTCCTCGACTTCGGCGATCGCCGCCCGGACCACGTCGAGCACGGCGACGGGCTTGCGCCAGGCCCGGCCGGGCGGCGCGCCCGACAGGATGATCAGGCCCTCGGCGTGCCGCCGCATGCGGGTGGTCAGGTGGTCGAGCCGGAACAGGTCGTCCAGGCTGTCCGGATCCTCGGTACGGCGCTGCATGCCGTCCAGCAGGGCGAGCTGGCGGTGCAGCAGGCCCTGCTTGCGCCTGGCCAGGTTGAGGAACACCTGGCCCACACCGCGCCGCAGGGCGGCCTGACCGACGGCGGCGGCCACCGCGGTGCGCTGCACCGAGGCGAACGCGTGCGCCACGTCGCGGATCTCCGCCGAGCCGCTCACCTTGATGGACGGGGCCTCGGCCCGCACGTCCACCTCCTCGCCGCGGCGCAGGCGCTCGACGAGCTGCGGGAGCCGTACTTCGGCCAGTTCCAGGGCGGCCGAGCGGAGTCGGCCGAGCTCGGCGGAGAGGCGGCGGCCGAAGCGGACCGAGATGATGATCGAGGAGACGACCGCGAGCAGGCCCACGCCGCCGGCGACGGCGATCCTGACCGTGATGGTCGTCGCGACCGACGCGGAGCGCTCGGCGATGACCTTCGAGGAGGAGACGCCGAGCCGGTCGAGCTGGACCGACAGATCGTCGAGCGTGGCGCCCCAGCGCGCGGCGTCGGCCGGCGGCGCGCCGCTCGCGATGATCCGCGCCTCGGCCTGCGCGAACTCGGCGAAGGTGTCCCCGTCGAACGCCTTCTGGTACGGCACCCGCAACGCGGCGTCCAGCGCGGACACCCCTCTGGAGTGCAGGAACTTGCGGGTGGCGACGTACTCGGTGAAGGCGGCGACCTCGGCCTCGGTCATCTTGCGGTCCATCAGGACGGCGCTGATGAGGGCGTGCTCCCTGGCGACGATCTCGCGGGCGTTGCCCATCGTCTGCATCGCCGAGGCCTGCTGGAAGATCGGCAGGTCGGGCACGGCGACGAGCTGGTCGTACAGGCGGAAGAGAGTGTCGAGGATGCGGTTGTACTCGTTGAGGCCGGACAGGCGGGTGCTGTTGCCGCTGTCGATCGCCGTGCGGACGCTGTCGAGCCGGCGCAGCTCGGTGTCCAGGATGTCGATGGGGGCGCGCAGTTCCCCGCCGATGTCGTCGTCGGCCTGGACGAGCGCCTTGCGGTAGTCGTCCACGGCCTCGTCCGTGCGGGTGCGCTGGGCGCCGAGGTCCTGGGTGAGCTTGCGCGAGGTGATCGCCACCAGGGAGCGGGCACGCTCTGCCTGAAGCTGTACCCCCAGCTCCGTCGACGTGACCCCGATCGACTGGTACAGCGCGTCGGCCCGTAGGAGGGCCTGGCCGTCGCCCACGGTCAGGTTGAGGACAAAGCCCCAGAGCGCGCTCAGGGACAGGAGGGGTAGAAGCAGCAACAAAAAGATCTTGAACCGAATCGACCGGTTTCTCGAGCCCATGTCCCAACCTCGGAGTGCCGAGGCGCATTTCCACACTCTGTGTGTAAATACACCTCCGGAAGATCGCACAGGAGACTAGCACCTATGAAGGGGGTGGCGCAGTGGAGGAAGGTGACGATTAGTGTGAATACCGGGTCGAGTGCCTGTTTCGCCGGCAGCGCCCCGGGGTCACCCGCCGAGCCCAGCCCCACCCCGTCGACCTCTCACGCTGGGTGAGTTGACAGACACGTTGGGGTACTGTTTACTTGGAATCAATCACCCCACGGGACAAGCGCCCAGTGGGTGCAGGCCCCGTCCAGTGGACGGGGCCTTGCGTTTTTCCCTACCATTCCTGCGGCCGCCGGATCTCTCCGTCCCCGTCCTGGAGCTTCTCCGGGAACTGGCAGGCGCGTAGGACGGCGGGCCGGATCTGCTTGAAGAAGGTCGGCTGGGCAGCCGCGAGGCCCAGGCTGCGCTTGTGGGCGGCGTGAGGATTGACAATGCCCACAGGGTGCTTCAGCTCGTGGCACAGCAGCCTGATCGGCTCCGCGAGGTCGGCGTCGTTGGTGATGACCACCGAGGTCTGGCAGTCCTCGCGGAAGGCGTCCGCGAGCAGGTAGGTGGCGATGTTCACGTCCGATCCCTTCTCCTCCACCTTGATCACCTGCGCGGAGGCCGGGCCGCCGCTCACCGGGTTGGCCAAGCGCATGCGCACCGTATGGACCTGGAAGCGGCCTAGGTGCACCGTGAGATTCGGGATCGTGGCCAGCGCTCTCAGGTAGAAGTCCTGCCGGTTCAGCAGGTCTGGATCATCCGGGCGTGAGATCACCCTGGCGGTGAAGTAGCGGATGCGGTGGATGTGGTCTCCCGGGAGGAGGCGGCGGGTCAGGGCGTCGAGGTCGAGCCACCTGTGGGGCGTGCCCTTGAGGCAGCCGTAGTAGAGATTGAAGCCGTCAACGTAGACGTTCGTCAGCACAGAGTAAGGATATAGTCACAGAGAGTTTGATAGGACGGATGTGCCGGGTTACTCCGGGAGGACTGCGGGATACCGGTGGCTGAGTGAGCGGTCCTCATGCCCGTAGTTCTGCGACGGCTCGGTAGGCGGCGGTGATCGCGGCGTCGGCGTAGGCGGCGGGTACGGAGTCGGAGTTGGCGATGGCGATCCGGCCGAACTGCTTACGGGCGGTCTCCGCGGGGGTGGGGCCGTCCGGGTAGAAGGTGTTCCAGGGGCGGCAGTACTCGGGCGCGTAGCCGTGGCCCCAGCGGTTGACGGTGATCGCCTGGATGTCCTTGGCGGGGTCGAAGCCGGCGTCGCCGAGCAGGCGGGTGAGCTGGTCGCGGATGCTGTACTCCAGCCACGAGTACTCCGTCTTGATGAGGGTGTGCCGCCCGGCGACGGCCCCGAAGCTGGGCGCCATGCCGGGCGCGCACGGTGCGGCGATCATGTGGACGTTGATCGGCTCACCGGGCTCCTTCGGGCACTCGTAGCCGGGCATGCTGACCGGGTAGTCGAGCTCGGAGACGCACCAGTAGGCGCCGGTCCAGCGGGTGTGGTGGACGCCGGTCTTCTTCCACGCCTGCCAGTCGCGCAGCTGCACCATCGCGTACAGCAGTGGGATCTTGACCGCCTCGTGCAGCGCCTGGCGCTGGGGTGGCGGCAGGTCCGGGGTCAGGTACGGGATCACCATGTTCCAGCAGGCCAGGATCACCGAGTCGGCCCGGACCGTCTTGATCGCGTGGCCGTCGTAGTAGCCGACGGTCGCGGTCTTGGCGCTGCCGGGATCGCCGTCGTTGGCGGCGCTCACCACGGGGCTGGACAGCCGGAAGCGCACCCGGTTCCCGGGGAGGTCGAGCCTGCTGTAGTCGTAGGCGGCGGTGGTCACGCCGTTCATGTCGGTGGCGCCGGCGAAGCCGGGGATCATCCGCCCCACCATCATCCGCACCAGCGCCTGGTTGCCTTCGGGGAAGTGGTAGATGTACGGGTCTTCGGCGTCCCACTCCTTCTTCATGCTCGGCGAGTTGTACTTCGAGGGTTTGTCGCTGTTGAGCTTGAGCCCTTGGAAGCCGGGATAGAGCCACTCCTCGGCGCTGCCCCAGGCGTCGATGGCGCCGAAGGCGTCGGTGCCGTAGGCCCACTCGTCGCTGGACATGGTCCGGCAGAACCGCTCCACGTCGGGGTGCGCCTTGCAGACATCGGTGAGGAACTTCGAGTACGTCAGGGCGGCCAGCCGCTCCTCCTTCTGGGCCTGGCTCAGGTGGGGGAACCAGTCGGGCGGGTTGGTGTAGAGCCTGATCAGGTCCCGCTTGGCCTGGTCGGCGATGGGGAGCTGGGCGACCCACTGCTCGGCCTTGACGCCCGGCGTGTAGCGGATCAGCCTCTCGGTGGTGAAGGTCTCGCGGTCGCACATCACGCTGTCGTGCATGCCGAGGTTCGTGTAGAGCTTCTGGTCGAAGTACGTCTCGAACTTCTTGACGTCGATGCCGAGGCGCTTCAGCAGGTCCTTGCCCTCGGGCGTCCACACCGAGGGGGCTTCGAGGGACTGCGAGCCGCCGTACCCGATGAGCGGTCCTTTGCGGGCGGGTGGGTGGAACTCGTTGCGCCGGGCGTGGCCGCCGATCTCGTCGTGGTTCTCCAGGATCAGGATCCGGGCGTCGGGGTCGTGGCGCAGCCACTCGAAGGCCGCGCTCACCCCACTGATGCCGCCGCCGACCACTACCAGGTCGTAGTTCTCGCCGGTCGGCTGGGGAGTGCCCGCGTACTGCCAGAAGCGGCCGTCCCGCATCGCGTGCGGCACGCTCAGCGCCTGGGGGGTGTTGCCCTGCAGCCCGGTCAGGTTCGGCGGGAACCGTACGTTGGCGGGGACCTCCAGTCTTTCGGTGCCGATCACCTCAGGGCCCTCGCCTGCGGTCACGCCGCAGCCGGTCAGTGCGCCGAGCGCGGCCACTCCGGCGGTCATGGCGACGCCGTCGAAGAAGTCGCGGCGCGTGATGGGACGTCCCATGCCGAGATCACGAGCCCGCCGAGGATTGATCTCCTGATGATCGGTCATGGCGAGATCATCATCAGCGGGCGCGAATGCGCCGGGGTGGCACGCAGCCCTTCGGCAAACATTTAACGCGCTATTCGCGAATGGGAACGTTCTGCTGACCTTTGCCTATGCCGTGTTCTGGTGCTCTAGCGTGCTTGATGAATGCGGTCATCGGCGAAATGGGGAAAGCGTGATTAAGGGAATTGTCGGTATATGTGCCGCCATATTGATGGTCGGTGGATGCGCCGGTGAAGAGGCGGCGGCGCCCGCCCCGGCGGCGCGGCCCGACGCGAAGGCGCCAGGGCTCGCGGCCGCGCTGCTGTCCGCGCCGCCCGGCATGAAGGTCGCCTACGGGCCCGAGGCGGGGCCGTTCGGCTCGCTCAAGGCGACCAAGACCGGGCTCGAAGCCATGCGGCAGGCGCAGGTGGAGCAGCCGGGCTGCGCCGGAGCGGGCCAGCTCGACGCCAGTGCGCCCGCCGTGCGCGACGCGCCCGCCGCGGTCGTCGCCTTCGCCTCCGAGCAGGGCTCGATCACCGAGGCGCTCATCGCGCTGCCCGAGGCGTTCCCCAAGCCGCCGGCCAAGAAGTGCGCCTCCTACACCGCCACGGTGCGCGGTACGAAAGTGCTCTACAAGACCACGGAACTGCGTCTGCCGCGGCTCGGCGACGAATCCCGCGCCTACCTCACGACCGTTTCGAGCACCGGGGGAAAGATTCAGATCGGCTCGGTCGCCGTACGGCACGGGAACACCGTCATGAGCCTGCTCGCCGTCGGAACAAAGGTGAAGGCCACCGGATTGCGCGACCAAAGCCGCCTGGCCTACGAGAAGCTGGTGAACGCGATGAAGTAATCAGATGAGGACGTGGTCGGCCGGGTGGCCGACGAAGGAGAACTGGGCGTTCCTGGTCAGTTTGATGTGGTCGGCCTGCCAGGTGTGCATGGCCGCGTCCGCGCTGCGCCAATAGACGAAGTTGAACCGGTCCGCCGAGTAGATCTTGACCTGGTCCTCCTTCAGCCTGCGCACCAGGTGGGTGTCCTCGCCTCGGGTGATGTCGGCGAAGGGGTAGGTCCGGAACAGGTCCGCCTTGCCGAGGAAGGTGCCGCCCTGGACCAGCCACGAGTAGCGGTGCTCCAGGCCGGGCAGGCGGAGCATGGTGGTGTTGGAGCCCTCGAAGTAGGCGTAGTGGGCGCCCTTGCCGGTCAGTTCGGCGTCGGAGAAGTCGAAGGAGCGGACCAGGTCCGACAGGTAGTGCTCGCCGTACAGGTTGTCGTCGTCCATCTTGGCGATCAGTTCGCCGTCGGCGGCCTCGATGCCCAGGTTCATGCAGGCGCCCAGCGACATCTCGGCCGAGGCGGGCAGCACCACGACGTCGGTGATCCCGGCCATCCTGGCCTTGTCGGCGACCACGACGGGGTCGATGTCCAGGCCGTGCAGGACCATGACGAGCTGCAGCGGCCGGTGGAACTGCTTGGCGACCGAGGAGATGGCGTGCTCGATCTGGGCGGCGCGGTTGGTGGGCAGCACCACGGAGATCGACCGCGGGCGGGCCGTCGACTGGTGGCCGAGCACGCCCATGATCTGGTCCACCCGGTGCGCGAACAGGTGCTTGTCGAACACCTCGCGCATGGCCAGGTGGCCCTGCCGGGCGCGCAGCTCGGGGCTGTTGATCAGGTGCAGCACCTGGTTGTAGGACTCGACCGGCTCGCGGGCGATGGGGATCAGGTCGCCGAAGGTCTCCTCGATCGCCCGTGACCAGCCGGACACCACCGGGGTGGAGCAGGCCGACAGCTCGAACACCCGGCGTGCGCACATGGTGGGCGAGTCGAGCACGGAGTTGACGTTCAGGAAGACCTTGTACATCCGGTAGGCGGCCAGCATCTGGTCGTAGGGCAGCTCGCCGACGATGTGCGGGCGGTACTCCGCGGGCCAGGCGTACTTCTCGTCCACCTCGCCGTTGCGGGCGAAGATGTGCAGGCCCAGCTCGCGGATCGGGTCGAGGACGGTCTCCATCTGCTCGCGCCGCTCGGGGTGCTTGTCGCGGAAGTACATCCCGGCGAAGACCACGTCGTGCAGGCGGCCCTGGCGCTGCTGGATCGGGTTGTGCACGCGCGGCTGGGCGGCGAACTGCAGCACGTCCACCCGGTCGTGGCCGAGCACCTCGCGGTACTTCGGCACCATGTCGCCGTCGCAGGTGAAGACGTGGTCGAACAGCTTGGCCGTGTCGATGAAGAAGTCGAAGTTGGGCGGGTCCTCCTTGTTCCAGAAGACCGTCGGGATGCCCTCGCTGCGGCACCAGGCGACCAGGTCGCGCAGCTCCTGCTTGGGCGCGTTCGAGCCGGTCATCTGGTAGCGCCAGCGGCCCTGGTTGCCGTGCCAGGCCGACTCGCAGAACAGCAGGTCGGGCCGCTTCTCGGCGAAGATCTCCGGCCAGTCGCGCAGCCCGAACTCGATCTGGTCCCACTCGTAGCGGAAGGCCATCCGGGAGAAGTCGTCGAGGATCACCGCGACCTTGAGGTCGGGCCGGTTGACCGGTCCGAGCGGCCACTTCACCGCGGGCACCTCGACCAGCGGCGGCCGGTGGTTCGCGGTCTCGATGACCTCGGTCACCGGCACCGGGGGCTTGGGGGCCTTCTCCCGCGACCGCACCGCCTCGACGATCCGCCCCGGCGACTTCGAGCCGAGCGCCTCACCGAGTTTGAAGGTCCGCTTGGCCTGGGCGGCCTGCAGCTTCCAGGTCGCGTACTCCGCCTTGGCCTCGGCGATCTCCAGCCTCCGCCGCAGCTCCCTGACGTCCGCCTCGTAGCGCTCGATCAGCTTGCGCTCCTCGGGCAGCCAGTTGATGGGCCCGAGCCGCTGGAAGGTCGGCTCTTCGGGGGTTTCGGCCATGGTGCATGCCCTTATCGCTAGCGGAGGTCTGTCATGGTACGGCTGTTGCCGTACGTAATAGGGCTTTTTACTCGGATCGGACACCCTGGGAGGCAGGGGAGAGATTGTCCCCCGCCAGCCACGACGCGATCACCCGGGCGATGCGTGGCCCGGCGGCGCCGTCCCACATGACCGGCAGGTCGCCCGAAGGGGTCACCGCGCCGTCGGCCAGCGCCTTGGAGGCGGCGGCGGGCAGCAGCGCGGGCGTGACCAGCCGGTTGGTGCCGTGCGTGATGGTGATCGGCCGCTCAGTGTTCGGCCGGACGGTCAGGCACGGGACGCCCAGCATGGTCGTCTCCTCCTGCACGCCGCCCGAGTCGGTGACCACGAGCGCGGAGCCGCGCACCAGCGACAGGAAGTCGACGTAGCCCAGCGGGTCCACCACCCGCACCGACGGGCCGTCGACCAGCCCGGCCTCGGCCAGCCGGGTACGGCCGCGCGGGTGGATCGGCACCACCAGCGGGATCTGCTCGGCCACCGACAGCACGGCCTCGACCAGCTCGCGGGCGGTCTCGGGGCGGTCCACGTTGGCCGGCCGGTGCAGGGTGGCCACGGCGTAGCGGGCGGGCAGGCCCAGGCGCTCGACGACGGGCGCGGGGTCCAGCGAGGGCAGTGCGGCGAACAGGCTGTCGATCATCGGGTTGCCCACCAGGTGCACCTTGGCGGCGGGCACGCCCTCGGCAGCGAGGTACGACAGCGCCTCAGGGGAGGTGGCGAACAGCAGGTCGGACAGCGCGTCGGTGACGATCCGGTTGACCTCCTCCGGCATGCCGCGGTCGAAGGAGCGCAGGCCCGCCTCGACGTGCGCGGTGGGCACCCCCAGCTTCGCGCAGACCAGGATCGCCGCCAGCGTGGAGTTGACGTCGCCGTAGACGACGACCAGGTCCGGGTTCTGCCCGAGGACGACCTCCTCCAGGCCGACGAGCAGGGCCGCGGTCTGCTTGGCGTGCGAGCCGGAGCCGACTCCCAGGTTCGCCACGGGCTCGGGCAGGCCGAGGTCGGCGAAGAAGACGTCCGACATCAGCGCGTCGTAGTGCTGACCGGTGTGGATGATGCCCTGCCGCACCCCCAGCTCGGCCAGTCCGCGCACCACCGGGGCCGCCTTCACGAAATTGGGCCGGGCGCCCAGAACGTGCAGGACCAGGGGGTTCTCCCGCATTGACCTCGCCTTTCATAGCGGATGGGGGCAAACGCAGCCTATGGTACGGTCACCGCGTGGTACCCGACGCCAGTCCTCCACAGTCCCCGAAGGTTTCCGCCAAGTCGGCGCGCGCCGGCGTCGGAGGGCTTCTCCGAGGCTTCCTTCAGCACCCGGTCATCGTCTCCCGCGTCGTCGCGGCGAAGGTGAAATCCGACCCGGTCCGCGTCGCGCAGGCGGCCGCCGACGCGCTCCCGCCGCGGCTGCGCCCCGTCGTGGGCAAGGTCGCCTGGCCGGCCGCCCGCAAGGTCAGGCACGTGGCGCGCAAGCTCGGCATGCGCGTGGTGAAGGCCCCCTGGAACGAGGCCAAGGAGCACTGGGACCAGGGCCGGGTCAGCCTGGCCGCGGAGGTGCTGCAGCCGCACACGAAGTACCCCTTCGTCAAGCGGCGGGCCGCCTACTACGAGGGCGAGCTGGCCGCGATCAGCCCCGACCCGATCCCGCCGCAGCCCAAGATCGCGATCGGCGAGCGGGTTCAGGGGCGGGTGCTGCACTGCGTCACCAACGCGCTGCCGTACACGCAGGCCGGGTACACCGTGCGCACGCACCGGATCGTCACCTCGCAGAAGGCCGCCGGGCTGGACCCGCACGTGGTGACGAGCTGGGGCTGGCCGATGCTGCAGGGGCACGCCGATGTCGAGCCGTTCGAGGAGCTCGACGGCATCCCGTACTACCGGCTGCTGCCCGACGGGCGGGAGATGCCCTTCGAGACGCGCGGGCGCATCATCCGCGGCGCCGAGGGCGTCACCAACCTGGTCGAGCGGCTCCGGCCGCAGGTGCTGCACGCCGCCACCGACCACCGCAACGGCTCGATCGCGCACGCCGTACGGGCGCGCACCGGCACGCCGTTCGTGTACGAGGTCCGCGGCTTCCTGGAGGAGACCTGGGCCTCGCGCGACCCGCAGCGGATCGGCAGCCAGCGCCACCTGCTGCAGCGCGACCGCGAGGCGTTCCTGATGCGCGAGGCGGACGCGGTCGTCACGCTGGCCGAGACGATGGCGGTGGAGATCGTCGAGCGCGGGGTGCCCCGCGACAAGATCTATCTGGCCCCCAACGCGGTCGACGACTCGCTGCTCACCGCCTCCTACGACGGGGCCGCCTTCCGCAGGTCGATGGGCATCGGCGACGGCGAGATCGTGGTCGGCTCGGTGTCCAGCATCGTGGCCTACGAGGGCTTCGCGACGCTGCTCAGGGCCGCCGCGCTGATGCGCGACCAGGGCACGCCGGTGCGGGTGCTCATCGTCGGCGACGGCACCGAGCGGGAGAACCTGCTGGAGCTGGTGGACGAGCTGCGCCTGACGGACGCGATCCTGCCGGGCCGGGTGGGCCCCGACGAGGCGCTGCAGGCGCAGGAGGCCATCGACATCTTCGTCTGCCCGCGCGAGGACCTGCGGGTCTGCCGCCTGGTCACGCCGCTGAAGCCGGTCGAGGCGATGGCGCTCGGCAAGCCGGTCGTGCTCAGCGACCTGCCCGCGCTCTCCGAGTTGGTCGGCTCCGACGGGGCCGGTCTGCTGGTGCCGCCGGGCGACCCGGCCGAGCTCGCCAAGGCGCTGGCCGGTCTGCGGGAGGATCCGGCCAGGCGGCAGGCCATGGGCGAGGCGGGCAAGGCCGAGGTCGCGGCCAAGCGGACCTGGGGTCGCGTGGCCGAGACCTACCGCGAGATCTACCGATCGCTCACCCCCTGATGACCTTCGAGATAGCTGCCGGTTCGGACTGGTTCCAGCGCATTAGGCGTGGGCTGTGCCGACTTGAGATAACCTTTGCGACCATGAAGTGTTGTTTCCGGCTCTCCAGGGCACTGCTGTGACCGGGTTTGACCTGGCCGTTATCGGCTTGGGCTACGTCGGCATGCCGCTGGCCAAGGAGGCCGTAGCGGCCGGCCTGCGGGTCGTCGGCGTTGACGTCGACCTCCGCAAGATCGACGCGCTCAACGCCGGACGTTCCTATATCGACGACCTGACCGACGCGGACCTCGAGCACATGCTGGCCAGCGGGTTCAGCGCCACCGCCGACGAGTCCGTTCTCGCCGCGAGCAACACCATCGTCATCTGCGTGCCCACCCCGCTGGACGAGGACCACCGTCCCGACCTGTCCGCGGTCGAGGGCGCCACCAAGTCGGTGGCCCGCAACCTCAGCAAGGGCACGCTCGTCGTGCTCGAGTCCACCACCTGGCCCGGCACCACCGACGAGGTGGCCCGCCCGCTGCTGGAGGCCTCCGGCCTGGTCGCCGGCGAGGACTTCCAGCTCGCCTTCTCGCCCGAGCGCATCGACCCGGGCAACCCCAAGTACGGCATGCGCAACACGCCCAAGGTCGTCGGCGGCTACACCGCGACCTGCCGGGACCGCGCCGCCGCCTTCTACTCCAAGTTCGTCGAGCAGGTGGTGCCGGTCAGCGGCACCCGCGAGGCCGAGATGGCCAAACTGCTGGAGAACACCTACCGGCACGTCAACATCGCCCTCGTCAACGAGATGGCGATCTTCTGCGACGAGCTCGGCATCGACCTGTGGGAATCGATCGAGGCCGCGGCCACCAAGCCGTTCGGCTTCCAGAAGTTCCTGCCGGGACCCGGCGTCGGCGGGCACTGCATCCCCGTCGACCCGTCGTACCTGTCGTACACGGTCAGGAAGCTCGGCTACCCGTTCCGGTTCGTCGAGCTGGCCCAGGAGATCAACGAGCGGATGCCGTCGTACGTGGTCGCCCGCGTGCAGCGTCTGCTCAACCGCCACAAGAAGCCCGTCAACGGCTCGAAGGTCGTCATGCTCGGCGTCACCTACAAGCCGGATATCGCCGACGAGCGGGAGACACCCGCCCTGCCCGTGGCGCGCGCGCTGCTGGAACTGGGCGCGGAACTCACCTTTGTGGACCCCTATGTGAAGCAGTGGTCGGTCGACGGCACTAGTGTGCCGCGTGAGGAGGATCTGGCCGAGGCCGTGCACAACGCGGACGTGACGCTGCTCATGCAGCAACACGCCCTGTTCGACCTCGCGATGGTCGAAGAGAAGGCCAGGCTCGTGCTCGACACCCGCGGCGTGCTCGCCGAGGGTGAACGCGTCGAGCGGTTGTAGCGACGGAGGGCTGCGCCAAGTGCACGTGCTCGTCATGACGGTGGTGCATAACCCCGAGGACGCGAGGATCCTGCATCGGCAGATTCGCGCACTCGTGGATGCCGGTCATGAGGTCACGTACGCCGCTTCGTTCACCGCCCACGGGGTGGTCCCGAGGCCGTGGGTGACCGGCGTCGACCTGCCGCGCGCCGCGCAGCGCAAACGGCTGTCGGCGGTGTGGGCCGCGCGCCGGCTGTTCAAGCGCATGCGCGGCAAGGTCGACCTCGTCCTGGTACACGACCCCGAGTTGCTGTTCGCGATCTGGGGCGTGCGCAAGCGCCCGCCGGTGGTCTGGGACGTCCACGAGGACACCCCCGCCACCCTGTCGCTCAAGCCGTGGCTGCCGTCCCTGCTCCGGCCACCGGCGCGCTTCCTCGCCCGCCTGCTGGAGGGTACGGCCGAGCGCCACCTGCACCTGCTGCTGGCCGAGACCGCCTACGCGGGCCGGTTCAAGCACGCCCACCTGATCGTGCCCAACGAGACCTGGGTGCCCGACTCGGTCACGCCGCCCGGCGACGACCGCGTGGTGTACCTGGGCTGGCTGTCACGTGCCAGAGGCGTGTTCGAGGCGGTCGAGGTGGCCAAGCTGCTGCAGCCGCACCGGGTGGCGGTCGAGCTGATCGGCTACGCGGACCCGCAGAGCCGGCCGGTGCTCAACCAGGCCGTGTCCGAGGGGCTGCTCGAATGGCGTGACTTCATGCCGAACGACGAGGCGCTCAAGCGGCTCGACGGCGCGCTCGCCGGGCTGTCCCTGCTGCACGACGAGCCGAACTACCGGCACTCCATGCCCACGAAGATCGTGGAGTACATGGCCCATGGCATTCCGGTCATCACCACCCCCTCACCGCGGGCGGTCGAGCTGGTCGAGCGGTACGACAGCGGCGTCGTGGTGCCCTGGGAGGATCCCAAGGCGGTGGCGCAGGCCGTACTGACGCTCAGGGACGACCTGCAGGAGCGGCGCGGACAGGGGGCCCGCGGTTACGCGGCGGCCCGCGCGAACCATCACTGGCCCAACTCGGCCCGCAGGTTCGTGACCCAGCTCGAAGCATGGGCCGGGGTCAAGAGCTAGGGCTTTATTTCCGGCTGATCACTAGGGCGGTAGGTTCCTGAACGTGCGCTGGCTCATCGTGCTCCTGGGAGTCGCGATCCTGGCCGTCGTCGCGGCGGTGGTCGTGGTGCTTCCCGGCGACCCGCCGGAGAAGGTCAGCGGGAAGGCGGCAGGCGCCCCGTCGAAGACGGCCACGCCCACCCCTTCGGCGAGCGCCTTCACCGACCCGTGCGGCACGTTCGACAACGTCACGCGGGCGCCGTACGCGATCACCGGCTACTGGATCACCCCTTCCACCAACCACTGCACCTGGCGCAAGCAGATGCAGCAGGTGCACGCCGTGGGCGGGGACACGGTCATCCGCATCGGGTACGGCCTGCAGCCCCGCCAGACCGACGGCTACGGCAAGATCCTCAAGGAGGGCGAGCTCGACCCCCGCTACGAGCCCTGCGAGGAGGACGGTGTCCCCTGCGTCAAGGCGGCCGAGAACGACCTGAAGAAGCTCAACCCGGACAGCCGCATCGCCGAGACCTACGTCTACCGGACCGACGAGTCCTACGGCGACGACGTGTTCAGGTGCGAGCAGATGGAGCGCCGGATCAGGGTCGGCAAGCAGGTCTTCTTCCGGCTGATCGCCCCCGCCGACGGCTCCGACTCGGCCAGTTGCGACTTCGCCGAGCAGGACCGGGACTACCACCTCATCCTCATCTCGGCCGCGCCCGACGACAGCCTCACCGAGCTGCTCGGCCTCGGCGACCAGTTCCAGGTGAAGGTCTTCCCCGCGCTGCCGCTGGCGCCGCGCGACCGGGACAACTCGACCAGGGCCGATCCCAAGCACATCGGCACGCTCACCACGCTGACCCGCCGCATCCTGCAGGACTACGGCGTGCGCTTCGCCGGGCGGGAGTCGCTCGGCGGCGTCTACCAGCCGTTCGAGGTGCAGATGGGCCGGACCCTCGCCAAGAACCCGACGCTGGGCGTCTACGCCGGCCAGCACGACATCGTCGAGCAGGAGCTGCCCGACAAGCCCATCCTGATCAGCCCCTACCTGGACGCGCGCAAGCGGGTCGGCTTCGGCCAGACCCCCAAGGACGTCGCCGAGGCGTTCAAGGCGCTGGCCAAGACGGGCGTCGGCATCATCGCGCCGCAGGACAGCAGGGGCACGGGCAAGGTCGGCCTGTTCTGGCCGGACGAGCGCGACCAGGAGGTGGACGAGCGGCTCCGCCCGATCGTCGGCGAGGCGACGTACGGCACCGCCTACCACGGCTCCACCCGCGACTACTACCGCGAGATGGCCGCCGCCCGCGAGCAGATGATCGACGCCGACTACGACGTGGAGCTGTGGGCGAACGTCGAGGCGTTCGAGCCGTCGGGCACCGAGCCGTGCCAGCCACAGGGCACCCGCGGCAAGACCGACAAGAAGCGCCTGGACGCCGCGGTCGCGATGACCGGCCGGTACGTTTCCAAGATCGTTTCCTATATGTGGAGCGACTACATGACCTGCGGCTCGCCCTCCCTGGAGGACGAGATCACCAAGGACTACGCGCGGCCGATCGCGGTGGACGCCATCCGCAGGGGCCGCGACATCCAGGACGGCATCGAGGTGCGCGGTTTCAACCTCGAACACGGCACCGTGACGCTGACCTGGGAGGGCGGCTCCAAGGAGCTGTCCGTGGACGCCACCGGCTGGTACGACGACGACCCGCTGGACCTGCCCGACCGGATGAAGACCGCCTGGGTGCCCTTCGACTGGACCCAGGCCGCGGGGGGATGGGTCAAGGTGGGAGTGCGCTCACCGGACGGGCTGCTGACCCATGAACCTTTGCACGTGCGCATCCCGACGTAACGTGTAACGTGCCAGGCATGGTCCCCAGCGTTCCCGTCAGCGTGGACCTCGTCGTCCTCACCGTGCGTTGCCAGGCCCTCTGCGCGCTCGTCTGGCGCCGCGACAACCCGCCCTTCCTCCGGCGCTGGTCGCTGTCCGGCGGCTTCATCCAGCTCGACGAGGACCTGCCGGCCGCCGCCCACCGGGTGCTGGCCGAGCGGGCGGGCCTGCCGGGCGCGCCCGTGCACCTGGAGCAGCTGCAGACCTACGGCTACCCGGACCGTGACCCCCGCCAGCGGGTGCTCAGCGTCGCCTACCTGGGGCTCGCCCCCGACCTGCCCGCCTCCGAGAAGGCGCACATGGCCTGGGTGCCTGCGGACGAGCTCACCGTGATGGCCTTCGACCACCGGCGGATCATGCTGGACGGGATCGAGCGGGCCAGGGCCAAGCTGGAGTACACCTCGCTCGGGGCGGCGTTCTGCCCGCCCGAGTTCACCGTGGCCGACCTGCGCCGCGTCTACGAGATCGTCTGGGGCCGGACGCTCGACCCGCGCAACTTCCACCGCAAGGTGACCAAGACCGAGGGTTTCCTGGTGGAGGTGGGCGGCACCACGACCAGGGACGGCGGGCGTCCGGCCAAGCTGTACCGCCGGGGCCCCGCCGAACTGCTCCATCCACCGATGCTGCGCTCGCTGAAGGTCTGACCGGCCTCGCTAGAGTGAGGCCATGCCTCGTTTCCGCGCGATTTTGGACACAATGCCGCCCTACAAGGCCGGCAAGGCCGTGGTGAGCCCCGACGGCAGGTCGTACAAGCTCTCCTCCAACGAGTCTCCCTATGATCCGCTGCCTTCGGTGATCGAGGCGATCGCCGAGGGGGCGCGGCAGATCAACCGCTATCCGGATCCGGCGGCGGTCAAGCTGACGGAGGCGATCGCGGAGCGTTTCGGTGTGCCGGCCGGCCACGTGGCGCTCGGCGCCGGCTCGGTGACGGTGGCCCAGCAGCTCTTCGAGACCGTGGGTGAGCCCGGCGCCGAGGTGATCTACGCCTGGCGGTCCTTCGAGGCCTACCCGCTGCTCGCCGACCTGGCCGGGGTCACCTCGGTCAGGGTGCCGCTGAAGGACGAGGAGCACGACCTCGACGCCATGGCCGCGGCGATCACCGACCGGACCCGCATGATCTTCGTGTGCAACCCCAACAACCCGACCGGGACCTCGATCCGGCGGGCCGAGCTGGAGGCGTTCCTCGACCGGGTGCCGGAGAACGTGCTGGTGGTGCTGGACGAGGCGTACCGCGAGTACGTCCGGGACGCGGACGTGCCCGACGGGCTGGCGCTCTACCGGGACCGGCCGAACGTCTGCGTGCTGCGCACCTTCTCCAAGGCCTACGGCCTGGCCGGGCTGCGGGTGGGATACCTGATCGGGCATGAGCCGGTGGCCGCCGCGGTCCGCAAGACGATCGTGCCGTTCGCGGTCAACCACCTCGCGCAGATCGCCGCGGTCGCCTCGCTGCGGGCCGAGGAGGAGCTGCTGGAGCGGGTCGACACGGTGGTCAAGGAGCGCACCAGGGTACGCGAGGCGCTCATCGCCCAGGGCTGGACGGTGCCGCCGACGGAGGCGAACTTCGTCTGGCTGCGGCTCGGCGACCGCACCATGGACTTCGCCGCCGCGTGCGCGGTCGAGGGCGTGGCGGTACGGCCGTTCGAGGGCGAGGGCGCGCGGGTGTCGATCGGCGACCCGGAGGCGAACGACGCGTTCCTGACCGCGGCGGCGGCCTTCCCCAGGTGACGGAAGGGCCCGGCGTCCGGCCGGGCCCTTCGTCATTGGTGGATCGGGTGTCAGGCGTCGCCGAGTCTGACTCGGGGGCCGTAGGTCTCCAGGAGGTGGTCGTTGTGTTCGTCGCCGCCCGGGGTGTTGGCCGAGCGGAAGACCGGCGGAGGCTGCCCCGCGGCCAGGTAGTGGCCGGTCACCTCGGCGACCAGGAGCTGGGCGATCAGTACGCCGGTGAGGTTGGAGACCGGGCAGACGGCGCCGCCTTCGGGGAGGTCCAGGGCGGCGTCGCCGTACGGGGCTCCGTTGTCGATGACCACGTCGGCCAGGTCGGCGAGGCGGGGGCGGGCGGTCACCCGGGCGGTGTGGGCGAGTGAGGTGACGGCGACGAGCGGGTGGCCGCCGTCGGCCGCGAGGCGGGCCATCTCCACGATCGCGCCATTGCCGCCCGAGTTGGAGATGATCACGAAGGGGTCGCCGGGGCGGATGTCGGCCAGCTCCCAGATGCGCCTGGCCAGGGCGGGGTCGCGTTCGAGCTTGGGGTCGAGGAGGTCGGACGGGGAGGTGTCGCCGTAGTAGGCGAGGTCGCGGATGCCGAGCTGGTTGGCGGGGACCAGCCCGCCCGCCCGGCCGACGAACTCCAGCGCCACCGCCCTGGAGTGGCCCGTGCCGTACGCCTGCAGCACCCCGCCGTCCCGCAGCGCCTGGTAGATCGTCTCACCGGCGCGGGCGATGTTGTCGTGCTCGCGGACGAGCAGGCGGTCCACCGCGTCCCTTGCCACCCGGGCGTACGCCTTCTGGTCGATCATGAATTCTCCTCGGTGTCGAGCGTGTGCAGCAGGTGGCGGGCGGTCGCGGCCAGCTTCTCCGCGCCGCCCCTGGCGACCTGTGTGGCCAGCACCTCGTACTCGGTGCGGTCGTAGGCGTCGGCGGTCGGCAGGTATCCCGGGTAGCCGTTGGCGTAGCCCAGGACGACGGTCGGGCCCCGCCGGGCGGTCCTGACGGCCTCGCCGACGGCGAGGAACGGCTCACCTGGGAGGGCTGCCAGGGCCAGCTCGCCCAGCCGTACCACGGCCACCCGGGCACTGATCGGCCCGCCCTGGGCGTCCTGGCCGGTGAGCAGTCTGGCCCCGTCCAACCGGCTGCGCGCCATCCCGGCCGCCACCGCGTCCCCCGCCGCCCGAGCCCGCTCGTACTCCACTCGCAGAGCACCGGCCAGCGCCTCGGGATCGCCCACCGCACGCATCCTGTCGAGCGCGACAGTCGCCTCGGTCCAGCCGACCCGCGAACCATCGGACCAGGCGAGTGCCGCAGGGGTCTCTTCGGAGAGCAGGGTGGTACAGCGGGTGGCGACCAGGGCGCCGAGCCGGGCCAGTTCGGCGGCGTCCTGGCCCTGGCGGGTGTGCCTGGTGCTGATGTCGCCCGCCGCGCCGGTGGCGACCACCACCCAGACGCCGGGCCCCAGCCGCTCGCTCAGGGCTTCGCGCACCGCCCCGGTCAGGTCGGCGCTCACCTTGACGTTGGCCGGGGGCAGGACCGTGGGGTGGACGGGCAGCACCGCCAGGACGCCGGTGAGGTGGCCGTGGGCGTCGTGTACGGCCAGCAGGTCGAGAGGGACCACGGGCTCGGCGGACGGGCGGCTGCGGTCGGCCCCGACCCCGCGCAGCATCCCGCGATGGACGGTCCCGGTGGTCGCGGGCGTCTCGGCGGCGATCGCCCGCTCGACGGCGTTCCTGACCGCCTCCACGATCAGCTCGCCCCACGGGGGCGGTGTGGCGGCGCCGCCGGGCACGCAGCCGGTCTCGGGGCCCGCGTGGGTGTGCGTGGCGGTCAGCCACAGCTCGCACAGCGGCGCCAGCGCCTGCCGGGCCCACTCGGCGAGGTCGTCGTTGACGCAGATCACGTCGGCGACCGCGAGCGCGAACCGCCGCCGCCCGTCGTACCAGGTGATCGCGCTCACCCGCAGCCCGTCCAGCACCCCCGCGGCTGGCCCTGGCCGGTCGATGTAGCCGCCCATCGGCGTGCCCTCGGGTACGGCCAGCGCGGCCGTTCCGCAGCCCACTCTCATCGTTCCTCCACCCTGACCAGTGCGCGGTAGAGGCCGAACTCGGGCTCGGCGGCCAGGAAGGCGGCCCCGGCCAGCCCGTCGCCCTCGGGCTCCCTGACCTCGGCCTGCGGAAGAAGCTCCGCCAGCGACGCCTCGAAGCCCGCCCTCAGCGCGGGATCAAGCAGCAGCCGCCCGGTCCAGGACACCGGCACCGGCCCGCTGAGGTCGCGGGCGGCGGCGGTGACCGTGGCGGCGAGTTCGCGGCCCGCTGTCGTGACGATGCGCGCCGCGTGGTCGTCGTGGTGGGCCAGTTCGAGGACGTGCACGGCGAAGCGCGCGACCCGCGCCACCGCGTCGCCGGCCAGGTACAGCCGCTCGGGTAACGACCCCAGGTCGCCGAACACCTCGGTGGCCCTGGTGGTGAGCGCTCCGGCGGGCAGGCGGCCGTCGAAGCCCCGGACGGCGGCGTCGAGGCCGTGCCGCCCGATCCAGAGGCCGCCCCCGGCGTCGCCGTACAGGTGGCCCCAGCCGTCCACCTGCCGGGTGACGCCCTGGGGGGTGACGCCGAGGGCGATCGCGCCGGTCCCGGCGGCGAGCACGACGCCGGGACGCCCGCCGAGCGCTCCGGCGTGCGCGGTCACCACGTCGGAGGCGATGAGTACCCGCCCGGCCCCTGTCCCGGCGAACAGCCGCGAGGCCAGTTCGCGGTCCGCGGCGGGCCCGCCGAGCAGCGTGGTGAGCCCCAGGGAGACCGTGTCGGCCCGGACGCCCGGGGGTGCGAGAGCCCGCCACGCGGACAGCACGCGCGAGACGACGCCCTCGACGGGGGACCCGTCCGCGTAGGCGAGTCCGGGTTCCTCGTGGGCCGCCCCGGCGCGCCCGTTCTCGGCCAAGGCGACCCGGAGGCCGGTCTGGCCGCCGTCGACGGTGACTGTCAGCATGCGGACCAACCTAATTCCGGTCTATACCAAAATTCAAGACACCAGGCTCCGCCGGTATTCGCTCGGCGAGCACCCCACGTACGGCCTGAACGCCTTGGCGCTTCAGGTACCCCGTGGAACGACCTGGAGCCCCTGACCGCCCTGATGGCCGCCCACGAGGGCCAGATCGCCGCTGTGATCACCGAACCGGCCCTCTGCGACACCGGGGCCATCCAGCCCGATCCTGGCTACCTGGAGGCCGTCAGGGAGCTCTGCGACCGGCACGGCGCTACTCGGCCGCGGGATGTGGTTCCTTTCCGCCGCGCACACCGACGACGACATCGCCGCGACCGTCGACGCCCTGCGCGGCCTCTGGCCGGGGCCTGCGCCGCTCGGTCGAGATGACCAGCACGACGCCGACCACGATGACCAGCCCGCCCACCAGCACCTGGATCGTCACGGGCTCGCTGAGGACCAGCGCGCCCAGCAGCACCGCGACGGCCGGGTTCACGTACGCGTACGTCGACACCAGCGAGATCGGCGCGTTGTTCAGCAGCCACGCGTAGGAGGTGAACCCGATCAGCGAGCCGACCAGGACCAGGTAGATCAGCGCCCCCCAGGACCTGGTGGTGATCTCCGCCAGGTCCAGCCGCTCGCCCACCATGGTGCCGATCACCGCGAGCCCGGCCCCGCCCACGACCATCTCCACCGTGCTGGCCACGAAGGGGTCGGACGGCATCGGGATGCGGCTGGACAGGAACGAGCCCAGGGCCCACGACACCGACCCGGCCAGGATGGTCACGATGCCGGTGGTGTGCCCGGCCGTACCGCCGCCGTTGAGCGACAGCATCGCGACGCCGGCGAACCCGACGAGCACCCCGGCGAGCGTGAGCACCTTCGGCCGGTCCCGCACCAGCAGCCGGAGCACCACCAGCCACAGCGGCACCGAGGCGACGAGCAGGGCGGCCAGCCCGGTGGAGATGTACTGCTCGGCCACCGCGACCATGCCGTTGCCCCCGGTCAGCAGGAGCAGCCCGACCAGCGCGGCCCCGCCGAACTGCCGCCGGGTCATGGAGAACGCCTTGGGCCCCTTGCGCACCAGCAGGAACCCGCCGAGCAGCAGCGCGGCGGTGATGAACCGGATCACGCCGCTGAGCATGGGCGGCACCGACTCGACCGCGATCCCGATGCCGAGGTAGGTGGACCCCCACACGACATAGACGAGTCCCAGCGCCCCCCAGACGAGAAGCGAGTGGCGTCGGTCAGCAGCGTCCTGGCTCATAACTCATGACATTAACCTGCAACCTCGACAATTCCCTCGCGGATTCCAGACATTGAGACGCGGCATGAAAGATCGCGAAAAGGAGGGTCCGCCGCCCCGAAGGGGGAAGGGGGGCGGCGGACCTGATCGAAGTCGCCTACCGTGGCCCGAGTTTCTCCACGATCAGGCGATAGAGCTGGCGGGGGCGGCCCGGCTGCGGCGTGCGGTTCGGCGGAAGCGGCCACGCGAGTCCCTCGTCAACCAGCGTGCGCAGCAACCGCCGAGCGGTACGCGGCGTGACCCCGAGCATCTTGCCCGCGCCCTCCGCGTCGACGACCGTGTCACCCCCCTCCAGCTTCGCCGACAGCCGGGCGAGCACCTCGATGCCCTTCGGCTTGATCGGCGTCGAGCCCTGGGGCGGCATCCTGGGCGCGGGGATCAGCGCCCTGCCCTCCCTGTCCACCGCGAACCCCTGCGCCTGCTTGCCCGCCTGGGTACGGGCCAGCGCGGCCCTGGCGTGCGACTCGGCGTCGTGCGTGGTACGGCCCATGCCCACGCCCACCTCGACGGCCAGCCCCAGCTCGTCGCGGATCCTGGCGGCGAAGGGCAGCACCCGGAACCCGTCCGTCGCGACCGCGATCGAGCCTCTCGTCGCGGTGACGAGATAGCTGTGATCGTCGATCGGCCAGACGGTGGCGTTGATCCGGTTGGCCTCCTGCACCAGCAGCCGGTGCAGCGACAGCCGCAACTCGTCGCGCCAGTAGCGGGGCGCCGCCCGCCGGACCGGCTCGCGCAACGTCGGCACCTCGACCAGCACCACGGTGAGCTGCGACTCCTCCAGCCTGTGGTGGGCGCCGAGCAGCGCCGCGGTGTGCAGGGCGGTGCGCACCGCCGCCGAGGTCGGCCGCACCCTGATGACCGGTACGCCCGCGGTGTGCAGCCGGTCGGCCACCGCGGGCAGGCAGGTCAGCGCGCCGGTGGTGGCGCCCTGCCGGGCCAGCCGTTCGTGGTAGGCGGCGATCGTGCCGGTGGCGCCCGGCTCGTCCCTACTGTGTACGTCGGTAGCCGGGATACCGAGATCTGTGTACGCCTCCTCGACGTCGGCCCGGCCGACCACGTCGATGCTCACCCGCTGCGGGTCCACCCGTGGGTCCAGCGCGGCCTTGGCCAGCGCCGCGATCAGCGCCGCCCCGCCGAGCTGAACATACGTGGCCGGCATGGTCAGCACCCCCGACCGCCTCGCCAGGTCATAGGGGACCGGGCTGGCGAACAGGCACGCGTCCACGCCTGGCCCCAGCCTGGTCACCTTGTCGGCCGCCTCCTGCTCATCGCGATAGGCGGCCGCCACGAGGCGGCAGGGCAGCGGCGCCGCGGCGTGGCCCATCAACATGACCCGTTCGACGAGATCGTGAGGTCCGACCACGCCGATGGTGAGGTCCGGTGTCATTGCGCCCGGGCGTGACACTCGGGGAGGCTCTTCGGTCCGCTCGACCAATGTTCGTCCCATTCCTGCCGTCCATTGCAGTGCTCTCTTTTGGAACGATCGCTCGCGAGGGCCGTAATGTCACGCCCGGATTTTCCGGAAAGCGGTTCTGTTTGCCTTCTGGAAGAGATGTTTTAGCAGGTCAAGCCTAGTTTTATGCCCTATCCGAAGGTCCAGAAATCTCTCTTGTAATGTTCGCGCCGAGCGCCCGCATTCGCTCGGCGAGATGGGCGTGGCCGCGATCGATGAGGTAACCCGAGTCGATGACCGTCTCACCTTCCGCGGCCAGTCCCGCCAGCACCAGTGCTATACCCGAGCGAAGGTCGTGCGCGGTCACCTGAGTTCCGGTCAGCGGAGTGCATCCGTGGACGGTCGCGCTGTTGTCCTTGACCCGTACGTCGGCGCCCATCTTGTTGAGCTCGCCGGCCAGCGCGAAGCGGCCGTCGAAGATCCGCTCGTGGATGTAGCTGACGCCGTCGGCCAGGCAGGCCACCGTCATCATGGGCGACTGCAGGTCGGTGGCGAAGCCCGGATAGGTGTCGGTGATCACGTTGATCGGCTTGAGCGGGTTGGGGCAGCGCACGTGCAGGACGGCGCCCTGGCGGGCGAACTCGACGCCCATCTGCTCCAGCTTGTACCGCACGACGCCCAGGTCGAGGCCGGTGCCGACGAGGCTGAGGTCGCCGCCGGTGATCGCCGCGGCCATGGCGAAGACGCCCGCGTCGAGCCGGTCCGGCATCACGGTGTGCTCGACGGCGTGCAGCTCGTCCACGCCCTGCACGGTGATGAAGCCGGTGCCGCCGCCGCTGATCCGCGCGCCCATCCTGGTGAGCATGGCGATGACGTCGAGCACCTCGGGTTCCAGCGCGGCGTTCTCGATCACGGTGGTGCCGCTGGCCAGGGCGGCGGCCATGATGAGGTTCTCGGTGCCGGTGTGCGAGGGGGTGTCGAGGTACAGCGTCGCGCCGGTCAGGCCCGAGGCCTTGACGTGGATGACGGTCTCGCCCTCGTCCACGATCGCGCCCAGGCGCTTGTAGCCCAGGTAGTGGAAGTCGAGGTTGCGGCTGCCGAGATTGCAGCCGCCGACCCCTTCCACGACGGCCTCGCCCAGCCGGTGCAGCAGCGCGGGGGTGAACAGCACCGAGCCGCGGAAGCGCCTGGCGATCTCGGCCGGCAGCACCGGGCTGGTCAGCCTGGAGGCGTCGATCACCAGCGTCCGCTCGGCCTCGTGCAGCTCCACGTGCGCCCCGATGACCTGGGCGAGCTCCACCGCGCGGCGCACGTCCTCGATGATCGGGACGTTGCGGAGGACGGTACGGCCCTTGGCGGCGAGCAGGGCAGCGCCGATCATGGGCAGCACGGCGTTCTTCGCGCCCTGGATGAAGGCGGTGCCGCGCAGTGCGTTGCCGCCGCGCACGCGATAACGGACCATTCGCGTCTGCTCCTTGGGGGAAGGTATCGGTCAGGCTGGATCGGGCCCACAGTAGCCGCTGTGGACCCCTGACCCGGCCGGTTCGCCCCGTGACTACCCGGTAAAGGAGTGGCCGGTGAGACGCTCGTAGGCCTCCACATAACGCTGTCTGGTCCGCTCCACGACCGCGTCAGGAAGCCGGGGAGGAGCGTCTGCGGATGATTTATCCCATCCGGAATCGGGTGATGTCAGCCAGTCGCGGACATACTGCTTGTCGAACGAGGGCTGGGCGTGGCCCGGCTCCCAGGCGTCGGCGGGCCAGAACCGCGAGGAGTCGGGGGTGATCACCTCGTCGCCCAGCGTCAGAACTCCGTTGGAGTCCCAGCCAAGCTCGATCTTGGTGTCGGCCAGGATGATGCCCCGCTCGCGGGCGATCTCGGCGGCCCTGGTGTAGACGGCCAGCGTCACCCGGCGCAGCTCCTCGGCGAGGTCCGCGCCCACCAGTTCGACGACCTGCTCGAAGGAGATGGGCTCGTCGTGCTCGCCGATCGGCGCCTTGGTCGAGGGGGTGAAGATCGGCTCGGGGAGGCGGGAGCCGTCTTGGAGGCCCGGCGGGAGCCGTACCCCGGAGACGGCGCCGTCGCGGCGGTAGTCGGTCAGGCCCGAGCCCGTCAGGTAGCCGCGGGCCACGCACTCGACCTGCACCATCTTCAGCGGCTTGCACAGCACGCTGCGCGAGTCGGGACCCGGGCCCGCGATGTGGTTCGGGACGACGTCCTTGAGCTGGTCGAACCACCACAGCGAGAGCTGGGTGAGGATCGCGCCCTTGTCCGGGATGTCGGGCTCCAGGACGAAGTCGAAGGCCGAGATCCGGTCGGAGGCGACCATCAGCAGCAGACCCTCGTCGGTCTCGTACAGGTCGCGTACCTTGCCGGAGTGCAGGTGCTTCATCGGGCGATGTCCGTTCGGTGGTGGGAGCCGCGCAGTTCGATCCCGGCGACCAGGTCGTAGGCGCGGGCGCGGGCGGTCGCCTGGTCCGGGCCGGTGCCGACCACGCTCAGCACCCGCCCGCCGTTCGCGACGATCTCGCCGTCGCGCCGCTCGGTCCCGGCGTGCAGCACGTAGGAGTCGGGCGTGCTCGCCAGCCCCCTGATCACGTCGCCCTTCACCGGGTCGGCCGGATAGTTCTCCGCCGCGATCACCACGGTCACCGCCGAGCCGTCCCGCCAGACCAGCGGCGGCTGCCCGGCCAGCGTCCCGTTCGCGCACGCCATCAGCAGCCCCGCCAGCGGCGTCGCCAGCCGATCGAGCACGACCTGCGTCTCCGGATCCCCGAACCGCGCGTTGAACTCGATCACCTTCGGCCCCTTGGCGGTCATCGCCAGCCCCACATACAGCACCCCGCTGTACGGCATGCCGCGCCGCGCCAGCTCCGCCACCGTCGGGCGCACGACCTCGCGCATCACCTGCTCGGCCAGGTCGTCCGGAGCCCAGGGCAGCGGCGTGTAGGCCCCCATGCCGCCGGTGTTGGGCCCTTCGTCACCGTCGTAGGCGCGCTTGAAGTCCTGCGCGGGCTGCAGCGGCACCGCGGTGGCCCCGTCGCAGAGCGCGAACAGCGACACCTCGGGCCCGTCGAGGAACTCCTCGATCACCACCCGCCCGCACGCGGCGGCGTGCGCCAGCGCCTCGGCCAGGTCGCCGGTGACCACGACGCCCTTCCCGGCCGCCAGCCCGTCGTCCTTGACGACGTACGGCGCGCCGAACTCGGCCAGCGCGGCGGCGGCCTCCTCGGGGTTCGCGCAGGTGTGCGCCCGCGCCGTCGGCACCCCGGCCGCCAGCATGACGTCCTTGGCGAACGCCTTGGACCCCTCGATCATCGCCGGCTCCCGGGACGGGCCGAAGCACGGGATGCCCGCCGCCCGCACCGCGTCCGCGACCCCGGCCACCAGCGGCGCCTCGGGGCCGACCACGACGAGGTCGGCGCCCAGCCGGGTGGCGAGGGAGGCGACCTGCCCGGGGTCGGTCGGGGTGACCGCGTGGAGGGTCGCGATCTCCTCGATGCCCGCGTTGCCGGGGGCGCAGTGGAGCTCGGAGACCTGGGGATCGAGCTTGAGCGAGCGGCACAGGGCGTGTTCCCGCCCGCCGGAACCAATCACAAGAACGCGCACATGCCCCATTGTCGCAGGCCCCACCCCTTGGGCGCGAAGTGCGGGAATCCGCCGGAATCTTTGTGTGCTTCCCGCTGATCGACCGGAACCCCGGCAGGTAACCTGATGCGGGTTCCCGGCCTGTGGTAAGTTGGGTCGGCTTTGCGGCTTCTCTAGCGATTGGAGGTGGTCCGGGATGAATCCTGGTGAACCCAGCAGTACGTGCCCGCGCACGTACGCCGTGCGTCCCCCTGACCACTCCAATCCGGCAGCCTGATCGTGCCTCCACGCATTCCTTTCGATTGAGGTGACCTTTCGTCTCGCGTGGACCGTGCCAGGTCGGGCGGAAAGGGACTGCCATGCGCTCGTCCACTCTTTTCCGTCGCATCAACCGCCACTCCGTGCAGCCGCACCACAGCCGCCAGTTGAGCAAGCCCGTGCGTGAGGTCTGCATCCCGCCCGTCGACTCGATCGTGGAGTTCGGCGCCTACGTGGACGGCCGCAAGCTCCGCGCCCCCGGCATCGTGGAGTCGTTGAAGCTGGTGCGCGAGCACAACGCGACCACCAAGGGCGCCAAGGCGTTCGTCTGGGTGGGCCTGCACGAGCCGGCCGCGCCCGAGGTCGAGTGGCTGGCCGAGGTGTTCGGCCTGCACCCGCTGTCGGTCGAGGACGCCGTCAAGGCGCACCAGCGACCCAAGGTCGAGCGGTACGGCGACTCGCTGTTCATGGTGCTGAAGACCGTCGCCTACCTCGACCACGACGAGCTGACCGCGACCAGCGAGATCATCGCCACCGGCGAGATCATGGTCTTCCTCGGCGCCGACTTCGTGGTGACCGTACGGCACGGCCGGCACTGCCCGCTGACCGAGGTGCGCGAGCGCCTGGAGGACAAGCCCGAGCTGATGGACCGCGGCCCCGCCGGAGTGCTGCACGCCATCTCCGACCACGTCGTCGACCGCTACCTGCAGGTCGCCGACCTGATGCAGATGGAGCTGGAAGAGGTCGAGGCCACCGTCTTCGCCGACGTCAGCTCCCGTGACATCAACCGCATCTACCAGCTCAAGCGGGAGATGCTGGAGATGAAGCGGGCGGTCATGCCGCTGCAGGCGCCGCTGTCCGCGCTGCCGCAGCGCCGGGTGATCCCCTCGGAGATGCGCGAGTACTTCCGCGACGTCGGCGACCACCTGTCCCGCGTGTGCGAGATGGTGGACTCCTCCAACGAGCTGTGCAGCTCGATCCTGCAGGCCGCGCTGGCCCGCTCGAACGCGCTCGCCAACGAGGACATGCGCAAGATCTCGTCGTGGGTGGCGATCCTGGCCGTGCCGACGATGATCGCCGGCGTGTATGGGATGAACTTCGACTTCATGCCCGAGACCAAGCAGGTCTGGGGCTATCCGGCCGTGCTCGCCGTGATGGTCACCGCGTGCGTGCTGCTGCACCGGGGCTTCCGCCGCAACGGCTGGCTCTAGCGGCTCGGCCGGAGCGGACTCACCGGCTTGGGCAGGGGCAGGCCGTACTTCTCCCACAGCTCGCGCATCCGGTCCGGGTAGTCGGTGACGATCCCGGCCACGCCCAGGTCCAGCATCTGCGAGGCCAGCAGGTGGTCGTTGACCGTCCACACCGCCACCGGCAGCTCCGCGGCGTCGGCCTGCGCCATCAGCTCCTCGTCCACCATCACGTGCTCGGGCGAGAGAGTCGTGGCGCCCGCGGCGCGGGCGGCGGCGGGCAGGTCGTCGCCCAGGCAGCCGTGCCAGTGCAGGGTGTCGTTCTCGATCAGCGCGAACCGCGGCGTCCCCGGGGCCAGCTCGGCCGCGGCGCCGATGACGCGCCAGTCGAAGCTGAGGATGGCCGCGTTGTCCAGCCTGCCGTGCCGGTCGAGCTCCTCGACCACCGCCTCGGCGAACTCCACCGGGTCGGCGGACAGCTCGGGCCTGGTCGGGTCGGACTTGAGCTCCACGTGCAGCCGCACGCTGTCCGCCTCGTAGGCGTTGACCAGGCCGAGGACCGCGCCGAGCGTGGGCATCCTGGTGCCGGGGATCGGCTGCTGGGTGCGGGCGAAGGTGTCGTCGGGGTGGCGCGGTAGCCGTACGCCGACGTCCAGGGTGCGGAGCTGGGCCTGGGTGAGGGCGTTGATCGGGCGGCCGACGTAGGGGTACAGCGGGTCGTCCGGGGTGGCGGGCGCGGTGTCGGCGCTGGTCACGGCCGAGACTGTGAGGTCGTGCGTCAGCACCAGGCGGCGGTCGGCGGTGAGCGCGACGTCCAGTTCGAGGGCGTGGACGCCCAGTTCCATCGTCCGGCTCAGTCCGGGCAGGGTGTTCTCGGGCCACAGGCCCCTCGCTCCCCGATGACCGTGTATCTCCGCGCGCAGCACACCGGGGACCTTACCCCCCGCCTGTCCGAATCCAAGCCAGCCACGCCGCAAGGTTTTTTGTGGCTTATGTCCGGAGCGGCCGATCGACCACCCCTTGGGTGCGCGTAGTCACCAGGAGGAAGAGATCCCCAGAGGCAGGCCGCCCGGAACAATCTCCGAGCGGTCGCCTCCACCACGGGTCCGACCTGGCACTATCAGGAGGGAGGGGAGACACCATGAACTTCGATCGAATCACCGTCGAGCCCGAACGACTCGAAGGCAAGCCCACCATCAGAGGTCTTCGCATGAGCGTTGAGTCGCTGGTCCGGCTTGTCGCCGCCGGATGGACCTTCGACGAGATCCTCACGGACTACCCCGACCTTGAGCGCGAGGACATCAGACAGGCTCTTGAGTACGCGGCGGCTTCCACGAACGTTCACTTCTATCGCCTTCGAGAGCCAGCGTGAACTTCCTGGTCGATGAGAACCTTTCACCTCGCGTCGCCGACCTGCTGACCAAAGCGGATCACGACGCAGTGCACGTCCGCGACCTTCAAGCGACGAGTGCACCGGACTCCACGATCATGGCCCTCGCCGTCAAAGGCAGCCGGGTCATCATTTCCGCCGACACCGACTTCGGCGCGCTGTTGGCCCAGGCTCGCGCAATCGAACCTTCGGTCATCTCGTACGCGAAATCCTGGAGCTTCGACCACCAGACATGGTGAACATCATCCTCAGGCACCTCGATGTCCTGGGACCTCATCTCCGGGATGGCGCCATCGCGGCGTTCACCCCAACGGGCATCCGTGTCCGGTCGCTTCCACTCCGCTGAATCTCCCCGTACAAAGAGAGAGCCCCGCTGTGGGAGGGGCAAAGTCAAGGGGGCGTCGCAACACGGATTGATCAACTGGCTGCCGCCAGGAGTTTGGTAAGACGCTCGGCTGGGGTTTCCCAGCCGAGCGTTTTGCGCGGCCGGCCGTTCAACCGAGCAGCGACGGCGGCGAGATGGTCGCGGCTGTGCACGGACAGATCGGTCCCCTTGGGGAAATACTGGCGGAGCAGGCCGTTTGTGTTCTCGTTGCTGCCGCGCTGCCACGGTGAGTGCGGGTCGCAGAAGTAGACCGGCAGGTCAGCAGCGATGGAGAACTGGTGGTGCAGGCTCATCTCGCTGCCTTGATCCCAGGTCAGTGACCGCTTCAGCTCGGTTGGCAGGGTGGCCATGGTGGCGGCCAGGGCGTCACGAGCGGTTTCGGCGGTGCGGTCGTGCGGCAGGTGGACGAGCAGGACGTACCGTGTGGCGCGCTCGACCAGCGTGCCGATCTGTGACTGCTGATCCTTACCGATGATCAGGTCGCCCTCCCAGTGTCCGGGCACGGCTCGATCCTCAGCCTCAGCCGGGCGATCGCTGATCATCACCATCGGCGCGACGAACCTGGGCTGGCGCTGGTCGGGGCGGCGATGGGGTTTGCGGGCGGTGCGCCCGGTCCGCAGCGCCCGGGTAAGCTCGCGGCGCAGCTCTCCGCGTCCCTGGACGTAGAGGGCCTGGTAGATCGTCTCGTGCGACACCTGCATCTCCGGCCGGTCGGGAAACCGGACGCGCAGGCTCCGCGCGATCTGCTCGGGGCTCCATTCCAGCTCCAGCCAGGATTGGATGACCTCGCGCAGGTCCGGGTGGGTACCTATCTTCCCCGCTTTGGGCCGCGGACGCCTGGCATCGGCGCGGGCCTGGGCCGCGTGGGGCCGATAGTGCCACTGACCTCGGGTGCCATCGGTGCGGTTACGAGTGATCTCCCGGCTCACCGTCGAGGCGCTGCGGCCTAACTCGGCTGCGATGACCCGGATCGAGGCCTTCTCCCGCAGCCGGTCAGCGATGTGGATGCGCTCGTGCTCACGCAGGTAGCGAGACTTCGCCCCGGCAGGTTCAGGCCGCCCGCTCGGGTCGAGCGGGCGGGCGGGAACAGGCGGGGCCGGGCCGGCCCGGTCGGGAGATCGCAACGGAGGACTCACTTCACACCCCAAAATAA